>JANRJG010000005.1 GCA_033875315.1 Candidatus Methylacidiphilales bacterium | reverse complement strand
TTACGCCGGGCTTGTGCAAGAACCTACGAAGAACTCATGCGGGCGGTCGCAGACTGCTTGTCACTGTTCACTCCACAAGAATGTATCAACTACTTCACTCATGCACATTATGTGTCTATATGATCCGGAAATGCTCTAGCCAAGCCCGACGGTCGCCGATACCCGTTCCGGATGGGTCCGGTGGACTTGCACCGCACTCCTACCCAGCTGGACTAACGTTTCGGCAATGATCTGCTCGGCCAGCTCCGGTCGGTTGCAATCCTCGCTCAGGTGCCCCAGAAAGACATGGCGCAATTCCGGTCCCGCCACGCGGGCCAGCAACTCCGCCGCAGCCCCGTTCGAAAGGTGCCCATGACGGTTGGCAATCCGTTGCTTGACCGCCCAAGGACGCTTGGTGTCGGCTTGCAGCATCGCGGGATCATGGTTGGCCTCCAGCAGCAACACCCCACAGCCCCGCAACCGTTCGACCACCACGGGAGTGGCAAACCCGAGATCGGTCGCCACTCCGACCACCGTGCCCGCGGCACGCACCACCAACCCCACCGGTTCCGCGGCGTCATGCGGCACTGGAAAAGAATCCATCTCCACGCCGGACAGCACACCCACCGTTGAACCGGTCGGCCATTCGCGCCAACGGCCCTCTCCGTTCAGACCCAGGCTGTCCCAAGTGGCCCGGTTGGCCAGAATCTCCGCACCGGTCCGCTTCAACAATGCCGGCAACCCCGCAATGTGGTCGCTGTGCTCGTGCGTCAACACCACCGCTCGGATCTCCCCCCAGTCCGCCCCCACCTCGCGCAATCGCGCCTCCAACTGCCGTCCATTCAAACCGGCATCGATCAAGACCGATCCCAGCGGGGTGCGCAGGATTGCCACATTGCCCCGGCTTCCACTGGCCAGCACCGTGAACGTATACGACCCCATTCGCGCCACTCTGGCCGCACACGCCCGTATGGCAATAACGCCCGCTCGGAATGGAAGCCCAAAATAGCAAGCCCCCATCATGGCATAGAAGTTGCTTGATACTTCGGTTCGCGCCTGACAGTTTGGAGTTCTTCCATGGCAGGCATTGGACTCCAACAAAACCTATCCCTGGGGCAGACCCTGTCGCCCCAGATGCAGCAGAGTCTGCACTTCCTCCAAGCCCCCGTTCTCGAACTCCGTTCCCTCATCCAGCAGGAAATCGAGACCAACCCCCTGCTGGAGGAAGCCCCCCCCGAACCTGCCACCGAGGAGGACGAGGAATGGGACGACCGCTCTGAACAAGCCCGGGAGGACCGCGAGGACTGGCGGGACTACTTTTCCCAGAATCGCGAAAGCCGCCAATCACAGGAGGACGCCCAAGCCCGCCGTCAGTTCTTCTTCGATTCCCAGGTCAAAAGCGAAAGCCTGGGCGACCACCTCATCGGCCAGCTCATCCTCACCCAAACCAGTGAATCCGTGCTGAAGGCCGCGGAGGAGATCATTGGTAATCTCAGCGAGGACGGATTCCTGACCGCCGAATTGACGGAAATCGCCGCCGCCACCCGCTTGGATCTCGACGAAGTCATGAAAGCCCTTCGCTTGGTGCAGAGCTTCCACCCGGCCGGTGTGGGTGCCAGGGACCTGCGGGAATCCCTGCTCATCCAGCTCGAGCGCCGGGGCAAGGATGGTGAATCACTGGAGGCCAAGCTGGTCAGCCACGACCTCGACCGCCTGGCACGCAAACGTTTCCAGGAACTGGCCCGCGACCACAAAGTCACCCAGGACCGCCTGCGCGAAGCCGCCCACTATATATCCAAGCTGGAACCCCACCCCGGAGCCGCCTTCAGCCCCGACCAACCCCAGAACGTTGTCCAATCCGAGGCCGCCTTCATCAAAGATGATGACGGATCCTGGACTGCGGTGCTCAACAACGATTCCCTGCCCTACCTCAGAATCAGCGACACCTACAAAGATCTGGTTGGAGGAGGCACCGGCGATGCCGGATTGAAAGATTATCTCAAGGACCGGATTCGAGCGGGCAAATTCCTCATCAAATGCCTCCAGCAACGGCAACAGACCATCGAAAACATCCTCTTGGAGATCATCAAACGCCAGCGCGACTACCTCGAGCACGGCAACGCCCACCTCAAACCCATGACCATGAGCCAGGTGGCGGAAGCCATCGGCGTGCACGAAACCACCGTCAGCCGCGCCGTGGCCAGTAAGTATGTCACCACTCCCCATGGCGTGGTGCCGATGAAATTCTTCTTCACTTCCGGCTACATGACCGCCGAGGGCCAAACCCTCTCCAACACCAGCGTCAAAGACACCATCGGCGAACTCATCGCCCGCGAAAATCCCCGCCAACCGCTCTCGGATTCCGAGATTGTCGACATCCTCAAGGACAAAGGAGTCGATCTGGCCCGCCGCACCGTGGCCAAGTACCGCTCGGAACTCAATATCCTTCCATCAAACCTCCGCCGGGAACACTAAAACGACGGATCCGCGCCCGTTTTTGGCGCCTGTTTTTTGTTAAAATGGTCTTCGCCTCCGCCTTCCGGACCTCTCGGCCAGGTCACCCACAACCCTGTTTGCGCGTTTTACGCGCTTTTCTCCGCAATTTGAAAAAACTTTTCACGTTTTCTGCGTGACCTCATTCACGGATGATTAATTATTCATTTATTATCTAGATGATTGTCTTTTCCTGATATATTTTTGATTTTTCATTGGTATTTTGATCAAATTTCAAAATAGTTCTGCTTGAATTATTATTCACTTGATTCAAATACCATAAAGAACACCACCGCAGCCACAAAAGACGTCAAGCAACACTTCGAAAAAATGTTTGACGGGACGCCCGGAAAAATTTAATTCCTTATCTGTCGATCAGACTATCCGACATGGAAGGGGGTGAGTTCAGACATGGCAGTTAAAAAGAAAGCAGTGAAGAAAAAAGCAGTGAAGAAAGCCGCCAAGAAGAAGGTGGCCAAGAAGAAGAAATAACTTCTCTTGCTTAAAAGAAAGCGGCGGATCGCCCAACGATCCGCCGCTTTTTTTATGTCGATCACAGCTCTGTTCAGACAGGCAGTGAGATCAACGCCACCCTACCCGGTACACCCTCGCCCGACAACCCTCTCTTACGGCTATTTTCTTGACCCCATACCCTGTAGGCCACTAGGTTGTTCCAACACAACATTTAGTATGCGCTGTCCAAAATGTGGTTCCAACCAGGACAAGGTCATCGATTCACGACCTTGGAAGGACGGAGCCGTCATCCGGCGACGCCGGGAATGCCTCGCCTGCACTTACCGGTTCACCACCTACGAAGAAATCGAGCGCGAGGATTTGCGCGTGGTCAAACGCGACGGTCGCTACGAACCTTTCGACCGCAAGAAACTCCTTGGCGGACTCTTCAAGGCTTGTGAAAAGCGCCCGATCAGCCCGGATGTGCTGGAACAAACCGTCGACAGCATCATCGACGACCTCGAAAAAGAATACGACAAGGAGATCCCCACCACCGCCATCGGCGAATCGCTCATGCGTGCGTTGCGCAAGCTTGACGAGGTGGCCTACGTCCGCTTCGCCTCGGTATACCGCCAATTCAAGGACATCAACGAATTCGTCAACGAAGTCCAGAGCCTGACCGTCGATTGAACCCCATTCCATGATCGCTGTCCCGCAATCGCTTCCCCTCGTCCAGTGGCACAGCAGCCGCCAGGTTCCGCTCTCCGAGGGCTGGCTCTCGGAATCCATCGCCCATTCAGCCCGCAACGCCGGCTACACCACATGGGAATGGTCCGGGGAAGTGGCCAAGGCCATCACCTTCTACCTCCAACAGGACTACCCAGGTACCCTCATCACCCCCAAGCAGCTCCAGGCCATCATCCGCAAATCCCTCGACGGCATCGGTTGCGGCGACATCGCCCGCAATGTCAGCCTCGTCGCCCCTCGCGTCAGCATCGACTTGCCGGAAATCGCCCGCCACAGCGGCCTTGAACTCATTTTCTTCCAACACCTGGCCGCACGCCTGCAGGAAGCCCGCCATGTCGTGGTCAAAGGGGTCCGGCTCGATGGCATCCGCCACTGCGTCAAGATCCTCGATGGTTCCCGCAAGTGGGACCAGGGTTGCCAGAAACTCAACGACGAGATCGTCCTCTTCGCCCGCAGCCACCTTGCCTCCTGGAAACACACCGCGGTCGACTTGGCGGTCTTTTGAGAAACGCATCCATGTCCAAAGGCTTGTTTGAAAAAATCATCGACCGGGAAATCCCGGCCGACATCGTCTTCGAGACCGACACCGTACTGGCCTTCCGTGACATCGCCCCGCAAGCCCCGGTCCATGTCCTTGTCATTCCCAAGAAACCGTATGCCCGCTTGGTGCACGTTCCTGTTGAAGAAAAGGAACTGCTGGGGGAATTGCTATTGGCGGTCCAGGAAGTGGCCCATCTGACAGGTATTGCCGAATCCGGTTTCCGAACCGTGATCAACAACGGGAAAGACGCCGGTGAAGCCGTGCCCCATTTGCATCTGCATGTCCTGGGCGGACGGGAAATGGAATGGCCCCCGGGATAATTTCGGGAATTCGCAATGCGAAATGAGGAATACGGATTTCATTCCAAATTCACCATTCCACATTCCGTATTGGCAGAAAAGTGCCCGGGGCGGGACTCGAACCCGCACGGAGTGTGACCTCCTCGGGATTTTAAGTCCCGTGCGTCTGCCATTTCGCCACCCGGGCGCGACAGGTGATCTTCAAGTTTAAGGTGGGAAGTTTCAAGTTCCAAAAGCCCACCACGACCGCGCGGGAAGAAATGGGCCCAGTAGGACTCGAACCTACAACCAAGGGATTATGAGTCCCCTGCTCTAACCATTGAGCTATAGGCCCCGGAGAAAATGCAAACGGGCATTACCACGAAGCCGGGGCGTGGCGGCCCGATTCCAGCGGATTGACTTCGTTGAGAATTTGAACCAGCACCTGGGCCGGCGACTGGGTGGCGTCGATTTCCTGGATGCGCTCCGGACCGTAGAAGTCCAACACCGGCTTGGTATCGCGTTCATACGTCTCCAAACGACGGCGGATGACTTCCTCGTTGGCATCATCCAACCGGTTGTCTTTCAGCGCGCGCTTTTTCAATCGGTGGACGATGGCCTCGCGGTCGTGGCAGACTAGGTGGAAGACCCGCTGCACTTCGATCATTTCCTCCATCAACTCGGCTTGGCGCCTGTTGCGCGGGATGCCATCCAGGATGAGGGCGTCGATGTCGGGCTTGAACGATTTGTCCACAATCTTGGCCGTGATCGCCTCCTGCCAGAGCGCGATGGTGACATCATCGGGCACCAGTTCCCCGCGCGAGGAATATTCCATGAACAACCCTCCAATGGCAGAACGGGTGTCGATGGATCGGAAGACGTCCCCGCAGGCACAGTGATAGAAACGCGGGAGTGTGCCCAGGGTCAGCCCCTGGGTGCCCTTGCCGCTGCCCGGGGCACCGAAGATGAGGTAAGTCCTGTATTTCACGCAGGGTCCAGCATGGGACAAATATTCGCGGGCTTCAACTGCGATCCTGCGTTCGGAGTTTTTCTACCGCCCAGCGGGCATGGCGGGCGACCATGGGATCGTCCCCGGCGGCCGCACGCTCCAGGGCGGGCAGATCGGACATTGTTCCAATATTGCCCAGTACAACACAGAGGTTGCGTTTCCAACGGGGGAGTTTCAAGCGGCGGACCGGACTGCCGCGGAAGTGATGGTCGAAGTCCTCGGGCTTCCAATCCAACATCTCCGCCAGATCCGGACGTGGTCTTTCCTGAAAGCCGGCCTCTTGTGTCGCCCGGGCCCAACGGTTCCAAGGGCAGACTTCCAGACAGTCGTCGCACCCATAGACCCGGTCCCCGATCAGGGAACGGAATTCTTCCGGGATGTCCCCGGGATGCTCGATGGTGAGGTAGGCGATGCAGCGGCGGGCGTCCAGCTGGTAGGGAGCGTGGATGGCCCCGGTGGGACAGGCATCGATGCAGCGGGTGCAGGAGCCGCAATGGTCCTTCATCGGTGGATCGGGTGGAAAGGCCAGGGTGGTGAGGAGGGTGCCGAGAAAAAACCACGTGCCCGAGCGGGGGTGGATGGCCATGGTGCTCTTGCCCTGCCAGGCCAGCCCGGCCCGCGCGGCCCAAACCTTTTCCAAGACCGGTCCCGTATCGACATAAACCCGCTGCCGTCCCCCTAGTTCCTCCATCCATGACGCCAGTCGCTCCAGGCGGGGCAGCATCAGATCGTGGTAGTCCCGGCCCAGAGCATACCGGGCCATCCGTCCGCGCCCAGGGAGCGGGTCCTGGTAGTAATTCAAGGCCAGCATGACCACACTGCGAGCGCCCGGTTGCACTTGCGCGGGATCAAGCCTGCGTAAAGGGTCACGGGCCAGCCAGGCCATGGATCCCTGTTTTCCTTCCTCCAACCAGCGTAAAAAATAGCCCCCGTACTCCAGTGTTTCGACCGAGGCCACCGCGCAATGGTCGAATCCCTCGCCCGCAGCCAGGACTTTCAATTGCTCCCCAAGATTCATCGGGGTTTTATAGCAGATCCCCCGCCTGGTGCACGGACTGGAAATGAATTGAACTGACAGTCCGGGGCACCCCGTATAAAGGACCATCATGGAACCCCATCCCGCCTTCGTCCGCTTCGGCTTGTCCCACGGGGTCGTCATGGCCCTGACCGTGGTCGTGCCTGCCTTGCTGGTGATGATTTCCCGCCCAGACCCCACGGGAAGGCGGGAAGCAACCATCCGCCGGGCCTTGGCCTTTTTGATGGCAGGCAACATGGCGGCACTGGTGATCATCGGACTGCAAAACCCGGGCAAGGACTGGCTGGAATTCCTGCCCATGCACCTGTGCGACTGGCTGGGATTCATCATCCTGGGCGCCCTCCTGTGGAAAAAGCAGTCGCTGTACGACCTGGCTTATTTCTGGGGCCTTGCCGGAACCCTGCACGGGGTGATCACCCCCGACCTGCAATACGGGTTCCCCCACCCCTATTTTTTCACCTTCCACATCGGTCACTCCGGCCTCCTGGCCTCGGTCGCCTTCCTGACCTTCGGCTGCGGGCTGCGTCCCAACCGGCATTCCCTCCCCCGCGCTATCCTGATGTTGCAGGTGTATTTCGCCAGCGCCGCACTGGCGAACATCCTCTTGGGGGAAAACTTCGGCTATCTCTGCGCCAAACCGGAACACGCCAGCCTGCTGGACCACCTCGGTCCCTGGCCTTGGTATCTGCTCAGTCTCCAGGCCATGGCCCTGGTTTCTTTCGTGATCTACTACCTGCCCTGGATGGCTGCCGACGCCTGGAAGCGTCGCCGTCTCACGGAATACGCAGATCGGTCCCCGGTTGGAGACGCCGGGGATCATTGAGGTTGTTGGCCAGCACGATCTGGTTGACTCCCACTCCGTAAGTGCGGGCAATGGAATAAAGGGTTTCGCCCTGGCGGACCTTGTGCCGCTGGGCCGACTTGGACGGCGTTGAATTCGGAGCAGCCGTTGTCGAAATGGCTGGGCCCGGCTCGGGGGCCCCGCGCAGGGCCGCCGTCGGGGGCTTGACCCGCACCGGCGGCGCGGACACGGTCAAGACTTCGGGATCGGTCGCCCGGGGCTCCGGTTTGGGGCGGGAGAACCCATAATCAAAAAGCAAACGGGCGTCATTCCATTTGTTGGGACTGTTCAGGATCACCAACCACAATTCTCGGCCGTCCCGCGTCGCCGAGGCGGCGTAGGTGTGGCGCGAGGCCACTGTCCACCCCGTCTTGGCCGGACCCATCCCGGCATACACACCCAGCAACTTGTTGTGATTTTTCACCCGTTGCGCCCCCACCGCCGTGCGCAGCACGAACGAGGGCATGGCACAAATGCTGCGGAGCTGGGGCACGGCCAGGACGGCCCGGAAAATCCGCATCAGATCGCGCGCGGTGGTCACCTGACCGGGGGCCGGCAGTCCGTTGGGATTCAGGAAATTGCTTCTGGAGCACCCGAGCTGGCGGGCCCGCTCGTTCATCTGCTGGACGAAGGTCCGGCTGTCTCCGGCAACCTTGCGCCCCAGGGCCATGGCCGTGTCGTTGTCCGATCCCACCAGCAGGGCCTTGGTCAGATCACGAACAGGGACCACTTCCCCCGCCTTGAGGGGGACATGGCTGGGCTCCACATCGGCGTCCTCGGGGGCGATTTCCACCTCTCCCTCCAGCCCGGTCTTTTCCCAGACCAGCAAGGCCGTGAGCAACTTGACGGTACTGGCCGGGGGGTAGGGCGTGTCGGGCCTCCGGCTGAAGACCACTTCACCCGTCTGGGCGTCGACCAGCAGCGCGGATGCCGCCAGAATTTCTCTCTCCAGCGCCGGGGGGACCGCGGGCTGGGCAGCCCACAGGCGCGCACAGGGGCAGAGCGCCGTCACCACCCCAGCCAGGACCAAGTACTTCATCTTGCTTATATCCCACGAAAGCCGGTCCGGTACAATAAAAACCCAAAACCCGGATGCCGCGACAAAAGGGCCCTTTAAAGACCACTTGACGCACGCATACCCACCTGCCAAACCCTTCTAGATGAAACCTTGGCAATACTACGTCAGCACCGGCCTGGCTTCCCTCGCCCTTCTGTTGACCATCGCCCTCCTCGTCGTCACCACCGCCAACCGCAATGTCGAACGCGGCCTGCAGGAGCAGCAAGTCAACATCAACCGCGGCCAGCTCAGCCAGCAGGTCGGCACGGCTTTGGTCCGCGATCTCGCCGTGGCCTCGGTCAGCAACTCCCGCGTCAAGGAATTGCTCTCCAAGCATGGTATCACGGTGAACCAGAACGCCAACGGCGGAAATTGACCCTCGTTTCCTTTCCCACCATCCTCCCTATTCCATCCATTCCACTCATCCAATCATATGTCCGAATATTCCGAAGAATCCTCGTTCGACGCCTTCCTGCCCCTCACCCTCCTCTCGCTCGCCCTTTGCCTGATCCTGGGTTGGCAGATCTTCAATGCCATCCAGACCCGCTCGGCCATGACCAACCAGTTCCAACAGCGCAAGCAGTTGGTTGACCAGTCGGCCAAGGTCCAATCCGGTCTCGAAGCCATGATCAACGACCTCCTCACCCTGGCTGACAACGACAAAGACGCCAAGGCGATCGTCGACAAGTACCAGATCCGGCGCAACGCCCCCACCAAGTAACGGTTTCAGGCTTTCCAGTCTCCGCCCTGGTATTGGATTCATGCTCCCGGTCGACGACGTCCGCATCTCCCACCTGCGCCCCCTGCTGCCCCCGGCCATCCTCATCGAGGAAATCCCGGTTGCGGAGTCGCTCCAGGAAAAGGTCTCCACCGACCGCGCCGCCATCCGCGATGTTTTCGCCGGGCGCGACGACAGGCTCGTCGTCATCGTCGGACCCTGCTCGATCCACGATCCCTCTGCCGCCCTGGACTACGCCACTCGGTTGAAACCCGTAGCCGACCGCCTCAAGGCCGACCTCCTCGTGGTCATGCGTGTCTATTTCGAAAAACCCCGCACCACCGTCGGTTGGAAAGGCCTGATCAATGATCCCAACCTCGACAACAGCTTCGAGATCAACAAGGGCCTCCGCACCGCCCGCGCCCTCCTCCGCGATGTGGTAGCCCTCGGCCTGCCCGCGGCCACGGAATTCCTCGACACCATCACCCCGCAGTTCATTGCCGACCTGGTATCTTGGGGTGCGATTGGGGCCCGGACCACGGAGAGCCAGATCCATCGCGAACTCGCCTCCGGCCTCTCCATGACGGTGGGATTCAAGAACGGCACCGGAGGCAACATCCGCATGGCGGTGGACGCCATCCGCTCGGCTCGAAGCCCGCACTGGTTCCCCTCGGTGACCAAGCAGGGGGTGGCGGCGATCTTCGGCACCAAGGGCAACGATTCCTGCCACCTCATCCTGCGCGGGGGCAGTCGCACCGGCCCCAACTACGGCGCGGAACACGTCCGGGAAGCGGTGGACCTGCTCCAGTCGGAAAAACTTCCCCACTTCCTCATGGTGGATTGCAGCCACGGCAACAGCAACAAGGACCACCTGCGCCAGGCCGATGTGGCCGCCAATCTTTCCGCGCAAATCGCCGGCGGGCAAACCGCCCTGGCCGGAGTCATGCTGGAAAGCCACCTCGTCGGGGGACGACAGGACTACGTTCCGGGAAATTCCGTCTATGGCCAGAGCATCACCGACGCTTGCCTGTCATTTGACCAGACGCTCCCGTTGCTCGATGAACTGGCCGCAGCCGTGCGCAGCCGCCGAGCGCGCGGTTGACCTGCGCCGCCACTCCGTGGCCCCCGCCAAGAACACCAGGAAAAGAACGGCAATCCAGGTTTGCGGCTCGGGCACCACCGCGTCGAAGGAGATCGCACTCAGCCCGATGCTCTGGCTGGTCGGGTCGGCCCCGGCACCCACCACGTTGCCGCTTCCATATCGGAAGGTGATCTGGGTCACCGCATTGGATCCGAAATTGATGCTGACGTTGGCACCGGCGGCCGCATCGGGATTACCCCCTGTACCGTCGACCCGCACCGTCGACCCGCTGCCGGATACCGCATTGCTCGCACTGCCGCTCAGGGACGGATAAACCGTCCCCCCGGAGGGGGTGGTCCCGGCAAAGTTGGTCAGGGCATCGACAAAATTCTGGCCTCCGTTCGTGACCGAATCCACATCGAAGGCGGAGAAGACCAGGTTGTTGACCCCGAGGGCGTAGGGAAACGTGATGGTGAAGAGCAGATAATCCAAGCCGTTTTCCTCGGCAAAATTCACGTTGAGGAAAAGCGTCTCATTGCCCGGCGTGCCCCCGGTGTGGAAGACCACGTCATTCGGAGGTTCATTCCCCGAACCGTGGGCTTGTAAAAAGCCTGTCCCTCCCACTTCGGCAATTGTGATGGTGATGTCATTGCCCGGATTCGAAGGATCGATATCGAAACCCTGGCTCAGATCGCGGGGCAAAGGGTCAGGCCAATCAATTCCGGGGGTGTTCCAATCAAGCACGAGGGCCGGAGCCATCGCTTGAGACACCAGTATCCCGCCCAGAATCCAACCGACAATCTTCACGGGAATTCACCTATCAACGGGGACAGATCCTCTGTCCCATTCCGGCGATGGTAGTGGGCGAACGACTCCAAACCGTCTTTCCCCATAAACCGCTGAAGCAACTTCGGTTCGCTTTCCCGCAGATCGACCACCACCAGGCCATCCAGCGCATCGGAAAAAGCCGGATCAACATTGAAATTGATCAGGCGGGCGTTGAGTTTGAGGTAGTGGCGCAGCAACACCGGCACGCCCTTGCCATCGTTCTCGATCTCACTGATCAGGGCCGAGACATCCTCGATGGTCTGCATGCGCGCCCCGGCGGCATCCAGCCCCAGTCCCGGGACCCAGGGCGGACGGGGTGGGTGCTGCGCCCGGGTCATCCGTTTGCGCAAACGGTCCTGTTTTCGGTTGCGCAGGAATTGCACCAACAAATTGCGGGAAATCTCATGATAATCCCGGCTGATGCTGACCGGCCCGAAAAGGGTGTGGTATCGGGGGAAACGGAGCAGGAACCCGCCGATGCCACGCCAGAGCAGGTTGAGCGAATGGTACTTCTTCTGGTACTCCGGACGGATGAATGACCGCCCCAGTTCCAAAGCCGGGCCGATGGCCTGGACGAAGGCGGGCCGGAAATGGAAGAGGGACCGGGTGTAAAGACCCCGTACACCTTTTTTCTTCAGGATCCGGTCGGATTCCCCGATGCGGTAGGCGCCGATCAAGCTGCGGGCCGAGCGGTCCCAAAGGAAGAGGTGGACGTAATCTTCATCGTAGGATTCGAGATCCGCAGCCAGTCCGGTGCCCTCGCCCACCTCGCGGAAGGTCATCTCGCGCAGGCGTCCGATTTCCCGCAGCACGGCCGGCAATTCCGCCCCTCGACTGTAATGGACTTCCCATTCCTGGTGGCGGGCCAGCAGGCGATCCTCAGAAAGGGAGAGGATTTCCGCGGCCAGGACCCCGGGATCTTCGGCCGGAGCCAGGGGCTGCAAGGGAACCAACGGAACACTGTCCGGTTTCTGCCAGTGGTCCCCGCGGCCTTGCAGGACATAGGTTTGCAGGCGGAGGTAGTCGGTCATTTCCCCCGCCGAGGCCATGTGGTCAAATTGGGAAGCCGGCAGGGCGTTGCCCACATGGATTCGCACGGTCGAGCGGCGGGCCCGCACCAGTTCGCGCACCAGCAGGAGGGTGCGCAGGCGGGGATGGATCAGTCCGAGGATTTGAAACACCCAACTGTTCCGTCCGGCGACAAACACCGGTACCACCGCAGCCCGGGTGCGCAGGATCAACTGGGCCGCGTGCGGGTTCCAAGCCGGGTCGGTCACGGTCATGGTGCGGGCATGGAGGTGGGACACCTCACCGGCCGGAAACACCAACAAGAGGCCGCCCTGGTTCAACCAGCGCAGCGCCTGCTTCATCGAGCCGATGTTGCGACGACCGGCATCCGCCCCGTCAAACGGATCCACCGGAATCAGGCGGGCTTGGCTCTCGGGCATGCGGGCCAACAAATAGTTGGCCATGACCTTGGTGTCCGGGCGCAGCGAAATGACCAGGTCGGCCAAGGCAATCGCATCGAGACCGCCCAGGGGATGGTTGGCCACCACCACCACCGGTCCGCTTTCAGGAATCTTCAGCAGGTCGGCGTTGTCCACCCGGCGCGAAAGACCGGTCTCCTCCATGCAAGCACGGAAGAAATCCTTGCCCTCCTCCAGGCAACGCCGACGCACCCCGGCATAAATGGCGTTGAGTTCGCGGAATCCGAGCAACGCCTCGATCCCGCGGACCAGCAGTCGCACACCCGGCACCCGGGCCAACCAAGGCAGGGAACGGAGCAGGTCGATCAAGGGCACTTGGGGGCGGGGATCTTCCATCGCCGGAGAATAGAACAATCGGGCCGTCCAAGAGAAGAGTTAGGCCGCCACTTAGCCAGCTTGTTACCCGACTGTGACAGGATAGTCATAAAACAGAAGGTGGAGCTTGGGCTTTTGTAGCGTCCGGTTTAGCGGAAGGGGATGTTCCCGGTTCTTGCTTGACCGGTTTAGCAGAAAAAACCCCGCATCTCCGCGCCTAGTGCCCAACCCTCATGGCTGAGCGACAGGATCAGCGGGAGGGCGAGGCTCCTGCCGAGCCGGTTTGAGGTCGTTCTTCCAAGGGCGGCTCAGCAGGAGCTTCGCCCTCCCGTAAGGCACATTGTCGCCGATTCTACATAATTGGGTATCATCTCTTCTGTGGGGGTGCTCGGAAAGGCACTGGCTCGCGCGGAGAGATTTTGGGGAGGAGGAGGAAAAGGGGAGCCGGTTATCGGATTCGAACCGATGACCAGCGGTTTACAAAACCGCTGCTCTACCACTGAGCTAAACCGGCGGAGCGTGATAAATTAAAAGATCCCGCGACGGCTGACAAGACCCGAGCTTCAGCTGACGTTGTCGATCCCGTGGGTCGAGATCTTGTCCAGCACCGTCGGGCGGGAAACGCCGAGGAGCCGGGACATTTTGGAACGGTTGCCCCGGGTCATCTTGTGCGCCTGGCCATAAATTTCCCGCTCCACCATGTCCATCAGGGTGGGCATGGCACAGGGAAGTTCGCCCGCCTCGACCTTGCGCAGAACGCGCGAAACCAGACCGGCAAAGGTGTCGTCGGCCACGGCATCGGCCGGGCTTTGTTTGAGCCCCTGCTGGACATGGGCCGGGGTGATGGCGTGCTCCCTCGCATTGAGGATCAATTCGCGGACAAAGTTTTCCAGTTGGCGGACATTGCCCGGCCAGCGCATGAGCCGCAGGCTTTCCATGGCCTCGGGCAGGATGGAGGCGCGGGCAAAGCCGAGAACCGGGCCATGCTGGCGCAGGAAATACTCCACCAGCAGCGGGATGTCCTCGCGGCGTTCTTCCAGGCCGGGCACGGCCATCTTCACCACCGCCAGACGGAAGTACAGATCATCCCGGAATTTCTTTGCCGCCACGGCCAGTTCGAGCTTGTCCTCGCAGGAGGCCAGGATGCGGACATTGACGCGGAAGCTCTTCTGGCTGCCCAGGCGGTGGGTGGCGCCCTCCTGCATGAAGCGGAGGAACTTGGCCTGGGTTTGCAGCCCCATCTCATGGATGTTGTCGAGGAAGAGCGTGCCCCCCTCGGCCTGCTCCAACTTGCCCGCGCGGCTGGATCCGGCGCCGGGGAAGGCGTCTTTTTCATAGCCAAACAACTCGGTCTCCAACTCGTGTTCGGTTGTGGCGGCGCAATTGATGGCAATGAAAGGTTTGGAAGCACGCTCGCCATGGCGGTAAATGGCGCGGGCCAGCAGGTCCTTGCCCGAACCGGTCGGCCCTTCGATGAGGACCGGAACGGGGGAATCGGCGATCTTGCCGATCTGGAGAAAGATCTCCTGCATGACATGGCTCTTGCCCACGAGGGTCTTTCCCTCCTGGGGCGGCTTGTCAATGACCACCGGCTCGGCGGCCAGACGGTAGGACTCGGCCGCGGATTCAATGGCATCAATCAGTTGTGCGGCCGTGAACGGCTTGTTGAGGAATTCGTGTACCCCGAGCCGTCCGGCCTCGATGGTGACATCCGGATTTCCGAAGCCGGTCATGAGGATGGCCGGGAGTTGGGGGCGCAGGCGGTGCAATTCGCGGATGACATCCAACCCGCTGATCCCCGGCATCATGAGGTCGGTGATGATGACATCGAGATCCGCCTTGAGTGCCCGCTCCAATCCTTCCTTGGGATCACCGAAAACCTCGACATGGGCCTCCGGTTGGTGGTTGCTGATCACCTGCTTGATGTAATTGCAAACCAGGATCTCATCATCGATGAGCAGAACAGTGAGCGGTTTGGCCATGGAAGGTATGGGGTTGGGGTATCTTCCGGGCGTCAGCCCGGACAATGCCACCGGAATGTTCTATTCTCTGTCATTTGGCTGGTGGATACAACGATTTTTAATGCGCATCGTGCCGGGCGGAGGCGCATTTTGCTCGGAATGACCCCACGGCCTGCCGCAAGGCCTGGTCCAGGTGAAACTCCGCCTCCACATAGGGCAGCCGCAGCCAGGGGGTCGCCCCGGTCAGATCCGTGACGACCCGGATTTGACCGGTGGTACCGTAGCCCGAGGCGATCCCGAGAGTCGGAACAGTGACGGCGAGGGTGATGTGGTCGGCAACGGCAGGGACGATGCATTCCAACACCAGGGAGAAGACCCCGGCCTCCGCGAGCAGACGGGCGTCGTTTTCCAAACGGGAGGCCTCGGATTCCAGCTTGCCCTTGCGCCGGTAGGCACCCTCTTCCCGGACATGTTGGGGCAGCATGCCCAGGTGGCCTTGCACGGCGATACCAGCCCCCAGCACAGCTTGGATCTGGGGAAGGATTTCCGCTCCACCTTCCATCTTGACCGCGTCGGCACCGGCATCGACCAACCTCCGGCTGTTGGCCAGGGCCAGCTCCGGGGTCCCGTAACTCTGGAAGGGCAGGTCGGCCGTGATCAATGCCCGGGAGCGTCCGCGGGCCACCGCGCCGGTGGCGCGCACCATGTCTTCCATGGTCACCGGGGTGGTGTCCTCAAACCCCAGCACCACCATGCCCAAGGTGTCGCCGACGTGGAGGATTTCCACACCGGCCCCGTCCAAGTGGCGCGCGGTGGGATGGTCATAGGCTGTCAGAGCCAGCAACGGCCGGCCCGGATTCCAATTCCGGATATCCTCAACGGTCAATCGATCGGTTGGCATGGCGACTCCCCGTGCTGGTGCAGCCAACGGGTCAGGAGATCTTGGACGTTGCTCCCATCAGGGGGAAGCGGGAAATCGGGCTCCAACTCCGCCAGGGGTCGGAGGACAAAATCCCGTTCCCGCATCCTCGGGTGGGGCAGAACCAGCCGTGCTGTGTTGCAAATATAGTCCTCCGCGAAAAGCAGGTCCAGATCGACCGGGCGAGGAGCGTTGACCGGGCGCACCACAGCCCGGCCCCTTTCTCTTTCATGGGCATGGAATCGGTCCAACAAATCCAAGAGGTCACCCGACCAGGAAATCACCGCCGCGGCATTGAGGAATTTCCCGGAGCCGGGCGGACAATCCAGCGGTTCGGATTCGTAAATCCGCGATCTGCGGACAGCGGGATCGAGCACGCGGAGGAAGTCAAAGGCGGCGGTGATCTCCGCGCCCCGGTCACCGAGGTTGGAGCCGATGCCGACGCCAACCTTCATCCCTCCAAACCCAGCACCTGGGCCATGGTGTAGACCCCGGAGGGTTTGCCCACCAACCAGCGCGCCGCCCGCAACGCGCCACCGGCGAAGGTGTCGCGGCTGGAGGCCTTGTGGGTCAGTTCCACCCGCTCGCCCTCGGTGGCAAAAATGACCGTATGGTCTCCAACGACATCACCGCCGCGGAGGGCGTGCATACCGATCTCGTCGGAGGTCCGGGCCCCGGGCTCGCCGCTGCGGCCGTCCCGGATGAGTTCGTCGTAGGGACGGCCCTTCACCTCACAGAGGATTTCCCCCAAGGAACGGGCCGTGCCGCTGGGCGCATCCTTCTTGTGGCGGTGGTGCATCTCCACAATTTCCTGGTCGTAGGTGCGGAGGATCTCCGCCGCCTTGCGGGTCAGGTAGAAAAGGGTGTTGACGCCGACCGAGTAGTTGGAGGCAAAGATCAGGGGGATTTTTGAACCCAGGGCCAGGACCTCGGCCTTGGCGGCCGCGCTGTGTCCCGTGGTGCCGACGGCCAGGGCCTTCCCGTGCCGGACGCAGAGTTGCGCCACTGCCAGGGTGGCGGTGTGGTGGCTGAAATCAATCACCGCATCGGCCCGGGCGATGACGTCTTCCAAACGGTCGCCCTGGTCCACCTCGGCCACGATCTCATAATCCGACGAGGCCCGGGCCAAACGGATGATGGCCTGGCCCATGCGGCCCTTGGCGCCGACCATGATAACTTTCGTCTTCATGTTCAAACCGCCCCGGCTTTTTGGAGGGTGGCGAAGAGTTTTTCCCGGTTGGCGGGCAACAAACCGGCCAGCGGTGGGCGTACTTCTTCCGTCATCCAACCTTTGGCGGCCATGGCGGCTTTGACCGGAACCGGGTTGCTCTCGATAAACAGGTCAGTGAATACCCCAAAGTATTTGCGGTGGATCGTTTCGGCACGCTTGAAATCACCGGCCAGTGCGGCATCGACCAGCGACTTCACTTCGGCAGGGATGAGGTTGGAGGCAACACTGACCACGCCCACCGCCCCAACGCTCATAAAGGGCACGGTCAGGCTGTCGTCACCGCTGAGAATCTCAAAGCTGTCGGGCAGGGCTTGGCGCAAGCGGCTGACCCGGTCGACCGAACCTCCGGCTTCCTTGATGGCGACGATATTGTCAGCTTCAGCGGCCAGGCGGGCCACCGTCTCGACGCCGATCTCGATGCCGCACCGCCCCGGGATGGAGTAAAGCACGAGGGGCAACTCGGTCGAACGGGCGATGGCCATGAAATGCTCGTAGAGACCGTGCTGGGTCGGCTTGTTGTAATATGGGGCCACGAGCAGGGCGGCATCAGCCCCAAGCTTTTCCGCGGCCTGGGTGTATTCGATGGCCTCGGCGGTGGAGTTGGAACCGGTGCCAGCGATGACGCGGGTGCGGCCCTTGGTGTATTGCACCGCCAATTCGATCACGCGGAGATGCTCCTCGTGATTGAGTGTCGGGGATTCCCCGGTGGTGCCGACGGGGACAACGCCTTCGATCCCGGCGGCAATCTGGCGCTCGATCAGGGCGGCAAAGGCTTCGCCGTCGACCAAGCCGTTCTTGAACGGGGTGACGAGCGCGGTGGTGGTTCCCTTAAACGTGGACATCGATTTCTCCCTCGAACACAAAATCCGCCGGCCCCTGCAAGCGGACGTTCGTGAATGCGCCCTCCCGGGTATCAAAATAAACCTTCAAGAGATCCCCGCCCTGGACTTTGATCTCCACCGGACTGGCCAGTCCGTGGACGCGGGCGGCGATGAGGGCCGCGGCGGCCACGCCGGTGCCACAGGCCAGGGTTTCCCCCTCGACCCCGCGCTCGTAGGTGCGCACACGCAGTCGACGGGCGCTGAGGCGTTGGACAAAATTGACGTTGGTTCCCTTGGGCTGGAAGTCGGCGTGCCAGCGCAGTTCGGAACCCAGCCTGACGATCTCCGTCTTCTCCACATCATCGACAAACACCACCGCATGCGGGACGCCGGTATTGATCGAATGGACGGTGAGGGTGCCCGCGCTGGTGGCCACCTGCCGGTTTAAAGCCTCGTCCTGCGGCGGAGTCAGGCCGACTCGCACTTCCTCGCCGAGAAACTCCCCGGTCACGGTGCCGGCACCGGTGCGGAAGGCCAGGGCGGGCTTGCGCACCCGGGCTATGCGCCGGGCGTAGCGGGCGAAACAACGGGCACCATTGCCGCACATGTCGGCCTCGCCGCCGTCGGCATTGTAATATCGCATGCGGAAATCGTGGCAGGCATCCCCGGGTTCGACCACAAGCAGGCCATCCGCACCCACGCCGAACTGGCGGTGGCAAAGCGCGGCAATCTGCTTCTTGGTCAGTCGCAGCTTCTTGCGGCGGTTGTCGAGGCAGATGAAATCATTGCCCGCACCGCTCATTTTCCAGAATTGAACCCCCATAAGTTAAGGGAAAAGCGTATCGTCCCGTCGGGGAAATGCAAGGTTTGGGACCACCCGCCTCCGGGAGGGCGAAGCTCCCGCTGAGCCGTTCCATCAAACTTAAAAAATCAAGGCGCGGCGGTAGCTTCGCCCTCCCGGAGAAGGATTATCTCAAACCGCTTCGTCACACTCGGGGATCAGCAGGTCCTCCAGCGTTTCACGGCGCGAGATCAACCGGGTGCTTCCATCCTCCTCCACCCAAACCTGAGGGGCACGTCCGAGGGAATTGTAGTGGCTCGACATGGCATAGCCGTAGGCTCCGGCATCATGCAGGCAGAGAAGATCCCCCCGCTGCGGACGCGGCAATTGGCGGGGCTCCAGCATCTCGTCGGCCCCGCGGGTGAAGACATCGCCGCTCTCGCAAAGCGGTCCGGCCACACAAATCGGTTCCTCCTGCTCCCCGGTCCGCGCCGGGAGGCTGATGCGGTGGTGGCTGCCATACATCGCGGGACGCACCAGATCGGTGAATCCGGCATCGATCATGGCAAAAGTCACCCCCTGGCCTTTCTCGTTGGTCCGGGTGCTCTTCAGGTCGTGGACCTTCGCCACCAGGGTGGTGGCGGAAACGACGTAGTAACGCCCGGGCTCGATTTCGACATGGATATCACGCGCCAGGGCCTTGGACAAATCCCGCTGAGCTCCGGTCAGGATTGATTTCAGTGCGGGCAGGTCGAGATCCTCGTGTTGGCGGTAGTTGTAGGGGAGACCTCCACCGAGGCTGACCGACTCCAGCTTGGGGAAGTCCTTGGCCAGGCCAAGGAACACGCCGGCGAGCTTTTGGAGATTGTCGCGCAGTTCCTGTTGCTTCGGACCACTGCCAACATGGGCGTGGAGCATGATGACCTCGCAGCCGGCGGCCCGGACGGCCCGGGCCGCTTCACCCAGATCCTCCCACCAGATGCCGTGCTTCGAGCTGGGGCCGCCGGTGTCACAGGCGTTGACGTGTCCGTGGCCGAAGCCGACATTGACCCGCAGGGCCACGTTGCCGCGGTAACCCGCCTCCTGAAGATCGCGGGCCATGCCGGGCGAACCGAGGTTGGGGAGGATGCCATCTTTCAAGATCACGTCCTGCCAGCGGTCGCGGAAGACATCGGCGGTGTAGAGGATTTCGGGGGGGCGCTGGCCTCCGGAGAACCCGGCCCGCATGGCCCGCTGGCATTCATGGGCACTGACCGCGTCGATCCACAATCCGTGGTCCTTGATTTCGCGGAGGATGCGCGCGGCCGGATTGGCCTTCATGGCGTAGCGGGCGTGCAGGAAGGGGGCATCCACGAGAAATTTCACATCGGCGATGCGACGGCGCAACTCGGCCGCATCGACCAGCCAGAAGGGCGTGCCGACCTTGTCGGCGATTTGCTGAAGGAATGCTGGATCGGAGTTACGGGACGGAAAAGGCTGGCTCATGGGAGGAAAAAGCATGCCCCGACGCGGTCAAAAATCAAATGCTCAAAGACCGAGCTTCTTTTTCCAACGGGCCAACTGGGCGTTCACCTGCCTGCGGGAAGGCGCGCCGGTCATCTTGCGGCGTTCGAGCGCGGCCACGGGATCAAAGACCGCCAGGACGCGGGCGTCCACCTTGTCGGAAAGCGTCTTCCATTCAGCCAACCCGAGTTCGGCAATGGTGCACCCCTTCTGTTCGGCGATGCCGACCGCGCGGCCAACAATCTCATGGGCGTGGCGGAAGGGCACGCCTTTGAGCACAAGGGCGTCGGCTATGTCGGTAGCTAGAAGACAGGGATCGGCCACCGCACGGGCGCAGGCCTCGCGGTTGACCCGGATGTCGCCGAGCATGGCCGCATTGACCCGCAGGCAGAGGCGGAGGGTGTCGGCGGTGTCGAACAGCCGTTCCTTGTCTTCCTGGAGGTCCCGGTTGTAGGTCATAGGCAGGCCTTTGAGCAGGACGAGCAGGGAAACAAGGTTGCCGATGACGCGACCGCTCTTGCCCCGGGTGAGTTCGGCCACGTCGGGATTTTTCTTCTGCGGCATCAAGCTGGAACCCGTGGTGAAGGCGTCGCCGATGCGGATGAAGCCGAATTCCGCCGTCGACCAGAGGATGAGGTCCTCGGCCAACCGGGAAAGGTGGACCGCGACCAGGGCTCCGGCGGAGGCATACTCGATGATGAAATCCCGGTCGCTGACCGCGTCGAGTGAGTTGGCGGTCACGCCGGCGAAACCGAGTTCCCTGGCGACGAATTCCCGGTCAAGTGGGATGGTGCTGCCGGCCAACGCACCCGAGCCGAGGGGAAGCAGATCCAGCCGTTTGCAGGCGTCGGACAGGCGGCCTTTGTCGCGCTCCAACATTTCCACATAAGCCAGAAGGTGGTGGGCCAGATAAACCGGCTGGGCCCGCTGGAGATGGGTGTAGCCGGGGAGCAGGATCTCCGCGTCCCGGGAAGCCCAACGAACCAGGGCGGCCTGCATCGCCGCCACATCCAGGAGGTCTTCATTGATGCGTTTTTTCAACCAAAGGCGCATGTCGGTGGCGACCTGGTCGTTGCGGCTGCGGCCGGTGTGCAGGCGCGCCCCGGCGGGGGTGCGCGCGGTGAGGGCGGCCTCGATGTTCATGTGCACATCCTCGCGACTGTCGAGCCAGGCAAATTTTCCATCCGTGATCTGGGCCTCGATCAGGCGCAGGCCTTTTTCAATCGCCCGCAATTCCCCGGCACTCAGGATGCCGATTTTTTTCAACATCCGCGCATGGGCGATGCTGCCGGCGATATCTTCCCGGTAGAGGCGGTGGTCGTAGTGGACCGACTTGCCCAGTTCCTGCACCAAGCGGTGGGTTTCCGAGGCAAAACGTCCGCCCCAAAGCGCCTGGGATTTTTTCGGAGAAGGTTTTTTCATGCGTGGTGGGAAAACTAAACCACAACCCATCCCGATGGACACCAAGAATCTGAACCTCGCCGCCGGGGCGGCGGATCTCAGGAACGACCGGATCGACCCGAAGGACGGGAGCGGGGTCCTTTGGTGTTGTTCCTGCGACGCGGCGGACGGTCAAGTTCGGTGCGACGCGACTTGAGCGAAGGACGGCGGGCGGGCGGGCGTTTTTCACCATCAGCGGTCAATTTTTTGGCGTAGGACTTGGGCAGGATGGGCTTCTGGGCCACCGCTCCAGCCACATCCAGGGACATGAGCCGGCGCAGGTCCTTCTCGTCGAGTTCGCGCCATTGGCCGGGTTTGAGTTCGCCCATGCGCAGGCCGCCGATCTGCACCCGGCGCAGGCCCACGACCTTGTATCCGCAAAAGCGGAACATCAGGCGCACCTGGCGCTTCAAGCCCTGGCTCAGCACCACCCTTGCGCGCGGTCCGGTCATTGGGTCGACGGATTCCATGCGCCCGAAGCTGAACGGCGTCTCGATGCCGCGCAAGAGCCGTTCGCGGTCCTTGATTTCAAAATTCCGGTCGAGCAGGACTTCGTACACCTTGGGCAGTTTGTTGCGCGGATGGCTGATGCGCTCGGCCAAGTCCCCGCTGTTGGTCATGATGAGCATGCCCTCGCTGTCGGCATCCAGGCGGCCCACATAAAAAAGCGAAGGCAGGTTGGGAGGAAGCAGGTGGAAAACGGTCGGGCGGTCGTCCATCTGGGCTTTGGAACAAATCACCCCCTTGGGCTTGTTCAACAACAGAACCAACTCGGACGCCACTTGGCAGGGAACGGTGTCGACGGCCACCTCATCACCCGGACCGACCCGTGTGGCCAGATCGGTCACCACATGGCCGTTGATGGTCACCCGCCCGTCGCGGATCAAGGTTTCACAGGCACGGCGCGAACCCTGCCCGGAAGAGGCGAGGTAGCGATTGAGGCGGGGGGCGTCAGAGGACATGGGCACACGATTCCTCTGCGAAAAAAGGGCGGACAACCCTTATTCGATGATCTTGGTCTTCGGCAGTCCGTACACTTTCTGTTCGGACTTCCATGTGCCGCGCTTTTTCATGACTTCCACGCGCTCGAAACGCTTGAGAACGTTGCGCTTGGCGACAATGGCGCTGGACCCACGGAGGCTTTTGTGCTGTGACATAAGGTTGAAAAGCTACGGAAGCCGCCATGATCCGCAAGCAGATTGTACACGCTTTGTCGTTTGGCATTTGCTGGATGTCCCGTAATCTCCCGCCATGGCTTCCCATTGGCTCGTCAAACAAGAACCCACCAAATACCCCTTTTCCCAACTCCTCAAGGACAAAAAAACCACCTGGGACGGGGTCCGCAACTTCCAAGCCCGCAACAACTTGCGGGCCATGAAGAAGGGCGATGCGGTCCTCTACTACCACAGCGTCGAGGAAAAATCCGTCGTCGGTCTGGCCGAAGTCATCCGCGAAGCCTACCCCGATCCCACTTCCGAAGAAGGGGATTGGTCGGTCGTCGACCTCAAACCGATCCGAGCCCTTCCCCGGCCTGTCACCCTGGCCGAAATCAAGGCCCACGCGAAACTCAAGAACATCGCCCTGCTCAAACAATCCCGGCTTTCCGTCATGCCCATCACCCCGGCCGAGTACGAAACGATATTGCAACTCGGAACACACCCATGAATCCGCTGCCTTCCGCCCTGCGCCCTCCGCCTTCTGATCCCCAGCTCGCCCCGCTCCTTCTTTCCACGGACTTCGACGGCACCCTCATCGACCACCAATCCCCGGTGCCGATGGCCGAGGCGTTTTTCGCCTGGATCAACGAAACCCGCAGGCACCGCCGTGTCGTCTGGGCCGTCAACACCGGCCGCGATTGGGACAGCCTCCGTGAAGAACTCGACCGCCGGAAGGCCCCGTTCCTCCCCGATTGGGTCATGTTGATCGAACGCGAAGTCCACCGCGTCCACAACGGATCTCTCATCGGCCATCGCGAATGGAACCGCCGCTGTTTCGACGTTCACGCCGAACTCTTCCAGCGCGCCGACGCCATGATCGAACAGATGCGCCGCGACCTGGCCAAATTCAAGGGGCTGCAAATCATCCGCGACGTCGGCTCGCCCCTCGGCCTCATCGCCACCGATGACGAACAAGCCAGCGCGGTCCATGAGGCCCTGGAGCCCCTCTATCAAGCCCATCCCGACCTCCATGCGGTGCGCAACTCCGTTTACCTGCGCTTCGCCCACATCGATTTCCACAAGGGCAGTTGCCTGGCCCTGGTCCAGTCCGAGGAGGGCATCGCGGCCGAAAACACCATCGCCGCCGGCGACAACCTGAACGACCTCCCCATGCTCCAGCGGCGCTACGCCCACCACCTCATCTGTCCCTCCAATTCGCTGCCCGAAGTCAAGGACCAGGTCCTCGCCGAAGGCGGTTTCGTCGCCAGCCAACCCGCCGATCAGGGTGTGGTCGAAGGCCTGCGGGCCCTCATCTTGCAACCGCTTTCCGATTGAAAAGCGGCCAATCCGAACCATATTGGTTGTCCCGTGCGTGTTTCCCTCTTCATTCCTTGCTTCGTCGACCATTATTTCCCAAAAGTAGGCATCAGTATTGTCAAGGTCCTGGAACAACTCGGCCACACGGTCGACTACCCTGAAGGCCAGACCTGCTGCGGCCAACCGGCCTTCAACACCGGCTACTGGGATGAAGCCCGCGGCACGGCCGAGCGCATGCTCGATCTCTTCGCCAAGGCCGATGTCGTCGTCTCGGCCTCCGGTTCCTGCGGGGCCATGCTGAAAGTGTTCAACCCGGAACTCTTCGCCGGCCATCCCCGCGAAGCCGAGGCCAAAGCGCTCTCGGCCAAGGTCTGGGAATTCTCCGACTTCCTCGTCACCAAGCTCGGCGTGGAAGACCTCGGCGCCCGCCTCGAAACAAAGGCCACTTTCCACGACGGTTGCCACGGTCTGCGCGAACTCCGCATCAAGAGCCAGCCCCGCCATCTCCTCCGACACGTCAAAGGCCTCGAGCTGATCGAAATGGGTGAAGCCGAAAGCTGCTGCGGCTTCGGCGGAACTTTCTCGGTCAAGTTCCCCCATGTCTCCGAATCCATGGGCGACGTCAAATGCCAGTCCATCCTCCAGACCGGCGCCTCCACCGTCATCTCCAACGACTCCAGCTGTCTCATGCAGATCCAGGGCATGCTCGACCGCCAAAAACAACCCATCCGAAGCCTCCACCTCGCCGAGGTCCTGGCTTCCAAATAACTGCTCCTGTATTGCTTCCTTAACTTGGTTACCTTCTGTTCAAATTTGTGATTGCTCCCTCCAAATCCTTCCAGCTCGGCAGTTCGGACTACCACGACCGCGAAGACACCCGCGCCTTCATCCGCCGTGCGCTCAAAGGCTACGAGGTCAAACGCGACGAGAACAAGGACCGCTTCCAGGACTGGCAGGCCGCCCGCGACGCCGCCGCCGCGATCAAACACGAGGCCGTCGAACACCTCGACCGCTACCTGCCGGAGTTCATCGAGAAAGCCGAGGCCCGCGGCACCAAGGTGTTTGTCGCCGCCAACGGCGACCGTGCCAAGGAACACATCATCTCGATCATCCGCCAGCACCAGGCCAAGTCCGTCATCAAGTCCAAGAGCATGACCGGCGAGGAAATCCACCTCAGCCAGGCCTTGGAAGCCGAGGGCTTCGAAGTCGTCGAATCCGATCTGGGCGAATTCATCGTCCAACTCCGCCAGGAACCCCCCTTCCACATCGTCTTCCCCGCCATGCACCTCAAGCGGGATGAAATTTCCAACCTCTTCCACGACAAGCTCGGCTCCGCCCAGACCGACAGCCCGGAAGAACTCACCATGATCGCCCGGCGCGCCATCCGGCAGAAATACTGCGACGCCGACATCGGCATCAGCGGGGTCAACTTCGCCGTGGCGGAAACCGGCTCCATGGTCATGTGCACCAACGAGGGCAACGGACGACTCACAACTTCGCTCCCCCGCATCCACATCGCCATCATGGGCATCGAGAAGGTCATCCCCAAAATGGAAGACCTGGCCCTCCTCCTGCCCATGCTCGCCACCGCGGGTTCCGGCCAGCACGTCACCTGTTACAACACGATCATCACCGGCCCGCGCAAATCAGGCGAAAGCGACGGCCCCGAGGAATTCCACCTCATCATCATGGACAACGCCCGGACCACCCTCCTGGCCGATGCCCAACAACGCGACGCTCTCCACTGCATCCGCTGCGGGGCCTGTCTCAACGTCTGTCCCATTTTCAAAAACGTCGGCGGCCATTCCTACGGCACCACCTACCCCGGGCCCATCGGTTCGGTCATCACGCCCCACCTCCGCGGACTGCAAACGTGGAAACACCTCTCCTCCGCCTCCTCGCTCTGCGGCGCCTGCACCGACGCCTGCCCGGTCAAGATCGACCTCCACCACCACCTGCTGCACAACCGCCGCAACGCCATCCAGGGCAAAAAAATCTGGTGGGAACTTCCGCTCTTCCTCGGCTTCGGCTGGCTGGCCGCCCAACCCAAACTCTACGCCCTGGCTGGAAAACTCGGACGCCTCTTCCAGCCCCTGCATTCCCTCGTCAAAGCCACCCCCTTCGACCCCCTCATCTCGTGGACCCGGTTCCGCGACCTACCCGAACCGCCCCCGTATGCCTTCCGGGAATGGTGGGAGAGCCGTAAGGCCGGACAACAGATGACGGACGACGGAGGCCAGAAATGAGCGACGATCGCGCCATCGTCTTTGCCCGGATCAAGGAAGCTCTACAAACGCCAGCGAAGCTTTCCCATCCTTCCTCTGCCCACAGTCAACCGTCGTCTGCTCCCAGCGGCTACGCCGCTTGGCTCCCCGCCGTGACCGACACCCCGGAAGGCCGCCTGGCCGCGTTCCGGGAACGTTCGGAACTTCTCAAAACAGAATTCATCACGACCTCGTCGGCCCAACTTCCTGCGGTCATGGCCGACCTCAAGGCGCGCCACGGCTGGCAATCCGCCGCCTGGCACACTGACCCCCATGTCGATCCCGCGCGTCATGCCCTCGACCTGCCGGGATTTTCCACCGACGGCCACTACGATGCCGCCGCCTTGGAAAAAACCGACGTCAGCCTGACCGCCTGCGACTGCCTCGTCGCCCAGACCGGCGGCGTCCTCGCGACCTCGGCTTCAGCCGGTGGACGCACCCTCTCCATCCTCCCCCCTCACCACGTGGTCATTGCTAGTGCGGATCAATTGCTGCCCGACCTTCCCGCCGCCTTCCGGCTGATCGAAAAGAAATACGGCGACCACCTTCCCAGCATGATGTGTTTCGAAACCGGCCCCAGCCGCACAGGTGACATCGAGCGCATCCTCGTCCTCGGCGCCCACGGACCGAAAAAGTTGACAGTTGTACTGGTCCTTGGTCAGTAGTCCCCGGTCCTAGGTTTCTGATCAGAAGAGATCTGTGATCCTACCTTCCACATTTATGCAGTTATCGGAGGTCTGAAAGAGCCCACTGCTCCCAACGACTGGGTCCGATTTTTTCCTTTCTAGTATTGAAGCCAAACTGGCGACTATCGGATTTCCGAAATGCTGACCGGGCAAAGGATTCCCCGGTTACAAAGAGATCCTGCTTAAAACTTAAGTCTGAAAACTTTAAACTTGCCTCACCCCTGCGCCTCCGCGTCTTTGCGCGAGTAACCTGCCTTGGGTTTTTTCGGTGGTGGAAATCAGACCGGTTGTAAGCAGAGGAAGTTCAAGCCGGGGAACCGATTGAAATCGACGTCGAAGGAAACAAGGCGGGAGCCGCCGGCCATGGCAAATGCGGCGAGGTAGGCATCCGTCCACAGACGACGAGGCAGATCGGTCTCGGTGGTGAGTGCGGCGAAGCGGGTTTCCAAGGAAGCAGGTTCGGCCAGGTAGGTGACTCCGGGGGTCGCCATCAGTTGGTGGTAAGTCCGCCAAGCTTCCGCGGCGGTGAGCGTGCGACTGAGCACACCCGGCTGGGTGCTGAGACGAAGCAGTCCCATCATCGAAACACGCGTGAAGGCCATCTGAGAATCCGCCGTTTCCTCCCAATAACGCACCGCAGATGCATGGTGGACATGATTTTGATCCACCAAGGCCAGCCAGACGTTGATGTCCGGGATGTCCATTTATCCGGATGTGGAGGGCCGGGCAAGCACACGACGATGGTGGGCTGCATCTTCTCCATCCAGCAGGGCGTCGAGTTCCGCATTCGTCAGGGCGGGATGCAGGGGAGCCCCTGGAACGCGGGGAATGGCGACAGGCAAAGGGGGGCGAACGTTCGTCCGCGCACCGTCTTTTTCCGGGGGGAACGGACGGCGCAACCCAGCTTCGATGTAGTTGGCGAGAAGGTCCTTGAGCGTGACGCCTTGTTGGACGGCGCGTGTTTTCACTTCCCGAAAAAGAGAGTCTGGCAAATCGAGGGTTGTCCTCATAAAGCCAATTTATGCGAATACGCTTATATGTAAAGATGCTTTCCTGTGTTTAAGAAATGCACATGATGGGATGGAAGTTGAGCCTCAAGAAAAAAAGCCCAACTTAAACCCCTTATATGCACCCCGTTTTCAAAATCCTCCGCTCGTTTCCGCCTGCTTTCCGGGGAATCACGCTGCTCATCCGCAGCCAGACCAACGCCCGGGTTCACTTGGTGGCCACGCTTGTGGTCATCGTGGCGGGGATCTGGCAAAAAGCATCCGCAGTCGAATGGGGGCTGTTGTCCCTGGCCATCGGTCTGGTCTGGACGGCGGAGGCCTTCAACACCGCCCTCGAATGGCTGGCCGACCGGGTAACGACCGAAAAGGATGCGAAAATCCGCGACCTCAAAGATGTGGCCGCCGCCGGCGTCCTCCTCGCCGCTTTCACTTCCCTGGCCATCGCGGGATGTGTCTTCTTTGCCTAAACAAGTGCCTTGCTTCGTTAACTCCGTTGGCTTCGGTTCCATTCAGCGGTCTTTGTAAGGCTCGAACGGCTTTCTCGGTTCGACCTCGACCTTGTGGGGGTGGATCGGGGTGGTGTCCAATTCGAAAACCGGCTCCTTCCCCTGCTCGAAGAACTGGGGAAGCATTTCCTTCCAGTAACGCGCGTGTCCGTCGGCGTGGGGCCCGGTGAAGACCAGCGATCCCGGGTCGAGTTTCACCGCCTCCTTCATGGTCAGGATGGTGTTCCAAGGGTGTTCGCCGATGCGCTTGAGGGTGTAGCCGAAGGAAGGCCCCGGCTGGAACCAAAAATGGGTGGTCGTATTCATGGGCTTTGCAAGGAAAGGGCCGTCCGGTATTCCGCGATCAGGCGTCGTCGCAGGGGAACGGCTTTCTCCGCCAGTTCCATCTGGCCCCGCGTGAAGGCCGCCCGGCCTTCGGTCGTTTCCATTTTCACCGGCTCTAATCCCCACGACCGCAGATCGTACGGGCTGGCCTGCATGTCCAGTTCCCGGGCCTGCATGGCCAGCTCCAGGCAGTCGGCCAACAGGATCGAAGATCCCCAGGGCGCGATCTTGTAGGCCCACTTGTAGAGATCCATGTTGGCATGAAGGCAACCCCGTTGCTCCAGAGTGTGGCGCGATTCCTTCGACGGTTGCACCCGGTTCAAAGGCCGTGCGGCGGGAGTGAAAAAACGGAAGGCGTCGAAGTGCGAGCAACTGATCGCCTGCGATTCCACAAATGCCGCGAGGTCGTCGGCTTGCATCCGCAGCGGCACGGCAGCATGGCGGACCTCTCCCCGGTAAACCATGGCCCACTCGTGCAGCCCCCCGCAGGCAAAAACCGGCGGGCGCTCTGCCGTCACCTCCAGCAGGCGCAAGATCCACTCCCAACTCTCACGTCGGTGAAGCGGCAAGTGCGCGGCATCGATCCATCCTCCGTCGCAGTCAAAAGCCCAGGGTTTGTCAGGAAAATCTGCCGGTCCTGCCCCTTCCAAGTAAACCCCCAAGCCCGGACTCCATTTGAAAAGATGCGAAGGCCGGTAGGAATAATACTCGAAGAGAAAATCGTAAACCGGATGGGTTTCGCCCCGCTCCCGCCGGCGCATGTGTTCACCCATCAGGGACTCGATGCGCGCCGGATGCTCATCCCGCTCCAATCGCCAATCCAGCTCATGCCTCACGAAACCGGGCCGGACGCAGTTGGCAGAAACAGCCGTCATCTGTCCTCCGTCATCCGTCCTCGGTCCCTGTCCTTATTCAATTCCAAGGCGCTGCTTGCCCTCGGGCGAAATCATCGAAGGGTTCCACTGGGGCTCCCAAACCACCTCAACCTCGGCTTCGGAGATTTCCTTGAGGGAAAGAATCTTCTGCTTGGCGTCAGCAGCAATCGAGGGACCCATGCCGCAGCCGGGGGCGGTGAGGGTCATCTTGACATCGACCCGTTTTCCACCGGCAGCATCGGAAAGAACCATGCTGTAAACCAGACCGAGGTCGACGATGTTGACCGGAATCTCCGGATCGTAGCAGGTCTTGAGGCGCTCCCAGATGCGTTCCTCCAAACTCCCGGTTGCAGGAGAGGTGCCCGCGTCCTCGGATTGCAGCCCCAAGGCGGGTGCATCCTTGCTGGCGATGCGGAAAAGTCCGGGAGGATTCTGGGAATGAACGGTGAAGCTGCCACCGAGCGACTGGGTCAGCACCACCACACTGCCCGCGTGGAGGGTGACCGATGTCCCGGCGGGAATTTGCACAGCGTCGACATCGCGGACGATCTGGATTTGGGAACCGTTTTCGGACATGGCTTAAGAATGGCCGAATCCCGGACTGTTGCAACACCCCCGGGGGAAATCCTCAACCGTTCCAGGCTTCCAAAAGCCGGCCACGCAGACCGAGCGTGACGGGCCCGGTGTTACAGGTCATTCCCTGCCATCGCAGCACAGGAACAATACCCAGGCGGGAATTGGTCAGGAAGATTTCATCCGCGCCATCCAGCACGGCGGGGGATTCGGCCACTTCGGCCAAATCCGGTGTGTTCCGTAAAATCCAGCGCCGCACCGCCCCGTTCCGGCAACCACAATCCCGCGAGGGGGTGAAGACGCGTCCGTCGCGCACCCAGAACAGGTTGGCCATGGTGGCCCCGGCCATATGACCGTTTTCATTCAAGAGGACATCCCGGCCCGTGACGGATTCTTCCCGCGCTTGGATCTGCAAAAGGTAGCTCAAGGTCTTGTGGCGCGATTCCCATGCCGTTGAACAGACGCGCAGACGGGATAGCCCGAGTTCGACCCCCACCACTTCCTCAACGCCTTCATCGACCCAGAGGGTGAGAAACTGCCGCGGCGTCAGGATCCATCGCCAGAAGCCGCTATCGGCAGGCGGATCTCCGGGTTCGATACGGCTGCTGTCCAAACCCAGGGCCACGGCCGCTTCTTTCAAGGCATCGACATGCTCCGCGCGAAGCAGGGCCCGTCCCCGGGAAACCCGAACAGTCTCAAACGCCCCCCGTCCGTAGCGGAACCCCTCATCCAGTGGATCAATCATGTGGTGACGCCAGCCATGTGTGAGGAACGGTATTGGGCCACCGCCTGGAGCAGGGCGGAGGCTTTGTGCCGGGTTTCATCAAACTCCTGCCCGGGGTCGGAGTCCGCGGTGATGCCGCTGCCGGTGTGAAAATGCAGCACGCCCTCCTCCAGCACCAGTGTGCGGATGGCGATGTTGAACTGGGCCGATCCATCGTAACCAAAGTAACCCATAGCACCGGTATACCAACCGCGCGGTTCGGTTTCGAGGGCGGAGATGATCTCCATGGCCCGTTTTTTGGGAGCGCCGGTGATGGATCCCCCGGGGAAACACGCCGCAACCGCTTCCACCGGCCCGATACCCGACCGCAGCCGGCCGGTCACGGTGGACACCAAGTGGAAGACATGGGAAAAGGCCTCGCGTTTGACCAGCTCGGCAACCTCCACCGAACCATACTCACAGATTCGCCCGAGGTCGTTGCGTTCCAGATCGGTGATCATGACCAGTTCGGCCTGCTCTTTGGGCGAGGACACCAGCTCGTAGGCATTCTGGGCATCACGCATCGGATCGCGTTCGCGCGGGCGGGTGCCTTTGATCGGACGGGTGGTTGCTTGGCGCCCTTGAATCGATAGAAAAAGTTCCGGCGAGGCCGAGCAGAGCGCGCCGCCCGGCAGGCTGAGGAAGGCCGACAACGGCGCTTCGGTCACGGACCATAAGTGCCGGAAGAGTTCGTAGGCATTGTCGCCAGCTGACGGTTGCCAGAAACGGCGGGTCAGGTTCACCTGGTAAATGTCGCCCGCCCGGATGTGTTCCTTTGCCGCGTTGACGACCGCCCGATAGCCGTGGCGGTCAAGTGTCTCCATCCACGGGTGAACCAACCCGGATTGATCCGCTGCTGCGGTCATCTGTTCGGGCCAGAGTTCATCGCAGGTCCCGACGCGCACATGCGGGCAATCATGGAAAACAAAGGACCCGTCGTATCGGAAGGCCCCGACCCACGCTCCTGGTGGATGTACGGTATCCGCGGGCGGGCAACTGGCGCGACGGCGGGCCAGACCCTCCGCCAAAAGGCCATGATCACCCGGCCCGCCAACCAGGGTGGAATCGGCCGCCCCAAAAAAATAGGCCGTACCGGGCATTCCATCGCGCACGATGACGGCAGTGGGGGGCGGATTCATCGGTTCCACTCTCGGCAGGATTGACCGGGAAGCAAGCGCCTGGGAGCGGGCGTTGCCGTGGCCATTTTTTTAAAGACTGTTGAACGGACGGGCCGCCTCTTCCAACTCGGCGGCATCCAGTTCGGGACCGACCGCGGAAAGCGTCATGCGTCCGGGTTGAAAGAAATCCGCCGCCACACTGCGAATCTCGGCCGGCGAAACGGCCTCAACCGTATCGATGATTTCACGCGGCTGGATGAGGTGGCCCAGGCCGAGCATGCATTCCCCCATCCACATCATGCGGTTGGTGGTGCTTTCCAAGCCGAGTTTCAACTGGCCGATGGTGTAATCCTTGGCCCGGCGGACTTCGGCGGCGGATGGGGCATAACGGGCGATGCGGCCCAATTCCGTGGCCACCAACCCCAGCGCCTCCGCCATCTTTTCCCGCTCCACCCCGGCCTGGATGTAAAAGGCGCCGGTGTCATTGAAATGCGAAACCGAAGTGTGGATCGAATACGCCAAACCGTGCTTTTCACGCACCACTTGGAAGAGGCGCGAACTCATGTTTTCGCCCAGGATGACGGATAGGAGCTTCTCGGCGAAGCGGCGGGGGTCTTTGCGCGGGATGCCGCGGATGCCCAGGGCGAGATTGCACTGCTGGACCGGCCGGGTGGTGGCCTCGGTGCGAACGGTGCGCCGGGTCTTGAAGGAAACCGGCTTCCAACCACGCGTTTCCGGGCTGGTCGTCGCCACCCGGAGGTGGGCATGAAGCAGCGACTGGACGGTCTCCAAATCGGTCCGGCCGGCCACCGAGACCACCAAGGAATCCGGACCGTAGTGACCCCGCCAAAACTTCATCAAGGCTGTGCGCGACATGGCCGCCACCGAATCGGGTGAACCCAGAATGGACCGGCCCAGTGTGCTGGAGGGCCACATGGCCTGGTTGAGGTGTTCTTGCACCACCACTTGGGGCTGGTCGTCGTACATCCGGATTTCCTCCAGGATGACTCCGCGTTCCCGGGACATTTCCGCGGCCGGGAAGCTGGAGTGCCAAAGCATGTCGAAGAGAACATCCAGCACCAGTTTCAGGTGGTCGGAATCCACCCGACAGTAGTAACAGGTCATTTCTTCAGAAGTGAACGCGTTGAGGTCACCACCGCGACTTTCCACCGCTTCACTGATCTGGAGGGCGGTTCGCCGCCGGGTGCCCTTGAAGAGCATGTGCTCCAAAAAATGGGCTCCCCCATGCAGATCCAGGGGCTCATAGCGGGAACCCGTGCGGAACCACAGTCCGACTGACACGCTTTCCACATGCTCAAGGGGGCAGAAAACCAAAGTGGAACGCCCCAGGGCATGGGTTTGGTAAACGGGCATCCGGCCAAATTATCGTCACCGTCGGGGAGTGTCAAACTACTGCCCGGCATCCCCCCGGGATTACGCCTCCCCACCACCCCGCCCACAGGGGACATAATTCCCATCTTTTTCCTTGAGTGACCCCGGAATTCGGGCATTCTCGAAAACTCTCTAGGAGCCAAATATCATGTTCGCAGTCATCCGTACCGGTAGTAAACAATACAAAGTCAGCGAGGGCGACCTCATTGACGTGGAACTCCTCGCGGGCGCAGAGCCGGGTAAATCCACCACTTTCAACGACGTCCTTCTGATCGCAGACGGTGCCTCCGTCAATGTGGGCAAGCCCACCGTCTCCGGCGCCTCCGTCACCGGCGAAGTCCTCGGAGAGGTCAAAGGGGACAAGGTCATCGCCTTCAAATACCGCCGCACCGAGGGTTATCACCGCACCGTGGGACACCGCCAGCGCTACCTCCGCGTGAAAATCGCCAAGATCAAATCCTGATTTCACCCCCCTCCCTATAACCTCCACCCCCTCCTCTCCATGGCACATAAAAAAGGACAAGGAAGTTCCCAGAACGGCCGCGACAGCGCCAGCAAACGCCTCGGCGTGAAGAAATTCGGCGGCGAACTCGTCGCATCCGGCAACATCATCATCCGCCAGCGCGGCACCCGCGTCCGCCCCGGCACCAACGTCGGCATCGGCCGCGACCACACCCTGTTCGCCCTCACGGACGGCAATGTGAAGTTCGACAAGCCCAACCGCCGCGTCCACGTTCTCCCGCTCTCTTCGGCTTCCTGATCGGCCGGCGGCCATCGTCCAGCGACCAAAGGCTGGCGCCGACTAGCCATCTAAAGAACAGCAGAAGAGCAAAAAGCCGTCGGCATGCCCGGCGGCTTTTTTATGCCCTGGCCACCCCCTGAAACCCCGGCTGCGGACTTGGGAAAGGTCCCCGCGAACCACGCCTCGACCCACCCCCGGGCCAGGAAGTTTCAAGACGCCATTCTTTCCTTGAATTGAAAGCGTTTCCGCATACTTTGCCCAAAGCCTCAACCCCAACCAGGAGAACCCATGGCTGACGCAACACGCAAACTACCCGAAAACCTTCCCGGAAAATGGTATGTCGATGATACCTGCACCCCGTGCCACGTCTGTCTGGACGAAGCCCCCGGGTTGTTGAAGTACAACGACGACCAGACCTACGTCTATTTCTACAAGCAACCCGCCTCCCCCGAGGAAGAAGACGCCGCCCAGCGCGCGCTGGATGTCTGCCCGACGGGCGCCATCGGCAACGACGGTTGATCGCTGCCAATCAGCAAATATTCTTGCCGGAAAGGCAGCGGGGTTTACCCTGCTGCCTTTTCCATTTTCACACCCTTTTCAAACCAACCCGCCGAGGAGAACCCATGAGTGACGCCGTCGCAGCCCCCGCCAGCCCCTACAACAAGAACAACCCCTTTCTTTCCACTGTCAGCTCGAAAAATCAGATCAACAAGCCCGGCTCGGCCAAGGAAACCCGCCACATCGTCATCAACCTTTCCGGGAGCGGCATGCAATACCAACCGGGCTACTCCCTCGGTGTCTTTCCGGTCAACGACCCCGCCGTGGTCGACGGCCTGATCCAACTCCTCGGCCTCAACCCCGCCGAGCCCATCGCCCAGAAAGACGGCAGCACCAAATCCCTGCACGAGCTCCTGACCAAAGATTTCACCCTCAACCGGGCCGGCACCAAGCTCGTCAAGGCCCTGGCTGAAAAACTCCCCGCCGGGCCCAAAAAAGAAGAATTGGCCGCCATCGTCGCCGATGAAGCCAAACTGGCCGACTACATCTTCACCCGTGATGTCATCGACGTCTTCACCGAGGTGCCCGGATACAAACCGAGTGCCGCTGAATTGCTGGAAATGCTCGGCCGCATCGTTCCCCGCCTCTATTCCATCGCCTCCTCGCAGGCCAAACACCCGGACGAAGTCCACCTCACTGTGGCCATTGTCCGCTACGAACACCATGGACGGAAGAAAAAGGGCCTGGCCTCGGGCTTCCTGGCCGACGAAACCGTCATCGGCAAACCCCATGTGCCGGTTTTCCTCGCCCCCAACAAACACTTCAAACTGCCGGACAACCCCCAAACGCCCGTGATCATGGTCGGTCCCGGCACCGGCATTGCCCCCTTCCGCGCCTTTCTGGAACAACGCGAAATGGACCGTGCCACCGGCCCGAACTGGCTTTTCTTCGGCGACCAGAAAAAATCCACCGACTTCCTTTACGAGGAGGAATTTGCCGCCTGGCAGAAAGCCGGTCTGCTCACCCGCCTGGATACGGCCTTCTCCCGTGACCAGGAACACAAGATCTACGTGCAGGACCGCATGCGCGAAAACGGGGCCGAACTCTGGAAGTGGCTCAAGGACGGGGCTTATTTCTACGTCTGCGGCGACGCCAAGCGAATGGCCAAGGACGTTCATCAGGCACTGATTGACATCGCCCGCGATCACGGCGGCCTCTCTCCGGAAGCGGCCGATGAATACATCAACAAGACCCTGATGAAGGACGAGCGCCGATACGTCCGCGACGTGTATTGATGGCCGCCGGGCACCTATGAAGCGATACCGGGTGATTGACAACCGCCCACATGTGGCGAATTTCAAGGCATGGCTACGCGGAAGAAAAGCACCCACGACACGCGCGGAAAAGGGGGGAAATCCCCATCCTGGCTTGGCCTTGTCTTGATCCTGTCCTTGGGTGCCCTCGGAGTCAGCCTTTACCTCCTGCACCTCGAGCGCAAAAAAAACGCCGATCAGGCCACCCTGACCGAAAAGGCCATGAAGATGGTCGAGGCCCATCCGGATGCGGAAGTTTTCCAAGTGGAAGATGAGCGCGGATCGGCCCCCGCCCAAAAAAAAAAGTAACCCCGGTCCAGCCGGCGGAGCCACCGCCTCGCCGCACCCCTACCCTACCACCCCCACCGGCTCAACCGGCTCCATCGGCTAAATCCCCGATCCCGCCCGGGCCCGCTCCGGCGTCTGCGTCCTCCCCCTTCGATCCCGCACCCAAGGCAGATCCCCTTCCCGCGGATGTTGCTCCTCCGCCCACGCCCACACCCGCCCCAGCCAGGATTGAATCCACTCCTCATCCTGAACCCGCTCCGGGATCCACGCCCATCCCTGCCCCCGCGCCCTCAGCTCTTCCCCCGGCAGAACCCAAGTCGGAAGAACCGCCCCTGACCGGGATCGTCAAGCGCGCCGAACCCATCATCGGCGACGCCCCCGTCACCGAACTGGACTACGCCACCTGGCAGGTGCGCCTCGAACGCTGGCACTTTTCTTGCGGCACCATCGACGGCGACTTTGGCATGCGCAGCAAGCGCGCCATCACCCAGTTCCAAAAAAACCGCGGTCTGCCGGTGACCGGCCAGCTCGACGTCGAAACCCGCATCGCCCTGGGCATGGCCGGTAATCCTTTCCTCGAATACACCGTGACCGCCGAGGACCTGGCCCTCATCCAACCCACTCCCGTGCTCTGGGCCGATAAAGCCAAAGCCACCCACCTCGGCTACAACGATGCCTGGGAAATGCTCGGTGAAAAATTCCACGCCATGCCTTCCTTCCTCCAGGAACTCAACCCCGGGCTCACGGTCATCGAAACCGGAACCCGCCTCACCGTGCCCAACCTCCAGCCGGAACTTCCCCTGCCCAAGGTCGACCGCATCGTGATTCTCCTGTCCGAAACGACCCTGCTGGCCTACAAGGGCACCCAAGTCGTGGCCTGCTTCCCCTGCTCCATCGCCGCCAACAAGAACAAACGCCCGGCCGGGGCGCTGACCGTGAAGAACAAGGTTCCCAACCCCAATTACACCTTCGATCCCACGGTCCTCACCCATATTGCGGAAAAAGAGGGACTGACCGCCAAAATGATCCTGCCTCCAGGGCCGAACAACCCGGTGGGCATGGCGTGGACCGGGCTCAGCCTCCCGGGCTATGGCATCCATGGCACTCCGGAACCGGCCGACATCTCCCGCACCGGATCCAGCGGCTGTTTCCGTCTGGCCAATTGGAACGCCCGGAAAATCCTCCAGATGGTCGATGTCGGAACACCGGTCGAAGTCATCGAATGACGGGCCCAATGCCCGTTGACGGGCGGGCGGACCAAAGGGTTTCGCCCGGGAACTCACTTCCAAACAACTCCAATCTTTCCTGCGGAATTTCCGGTTGGTGCAGGACCTCGGCGTAGAAACGGTTGAAGGGAATGGAACACTGGATGCGACGCTGGTCCTTGTTGATTTTCGGGTTGATGCTGAAGATCACCGACTTTTTTCGCAGGGCCGCCGCCATCGGACGGGCCGCTTCCTGGGCCTCCGCCACGGTGCCGGTCTTGGCCGCCTCGATGATTGCCCGCAGGTCCGCCTCGGTCACCGTGCCCCACCACGAGAGCCAAACCTCGGGCTGGAAGGTCAGGTGATGCACGGCGACAATGCGTGCCCGTCCGCGCGCAGCATCGGGTTGAAAGAAGCCCACCACCATCTCGAACGGCTCACGGATGGTCCGTTGGCGCAAGACATCGCCGAGATAGACACTGTTCTTCCATTCGATGAATTTCACGGAGATGGGCAGCCCGGTCCGTTTGTTCGCCACGGCCGGGATGTCCCACTCCGCGGTGTATGATTTTTCCAACTCTTCGGAGCCAGTGAGCTGACGAATCACCAGACGCTCAAAGGCCAGGCCATGGTCTTGCACTTCAGAGGCGGGGCAGGAGTCCCCCACAACCATCAGTAAAAACGGGAACAACGCCAGGCATCCACGGGACATCGCCTTTTTTTATCAGATCGATGGGAAGAAATCAGCCGGGAAGATTTTGACGATCCCTGTAGGGCGGCAGTCCCTTGCCCCCCTACAAGATTTCGAGAGCCCTGGTTAAAAAAACGGCCCCGGATATCTCCGGGGCCGTTCAAACACAAGGAACAAACCGAATCGTTTACAACCGGCAGATCAACAGCTCGCGCTCGTAGATCATCTCTTTGGGAAGGTGGTCGTGCAGCTTGAGGAACAATTCCTCGTGCTGCAGGGTCTTCTGCAACCAGATGGACCGGTCAATCTCCATGAGTTCATCCCACTTGGCTTTGGAGTAATCCAAGCCGGTCCAGTCGATGTCTTCATGGTGCGGGATCCAGCCGAGCGGGGTTTCCTTGGAAACGCCCCGGCCGCGGACGCGGTCGACGATCCACTTGAGCACACGCATGTTCTCGCCGAAGCCCGGCCAGAGGAACTTGCCGTCCTTGTCCTTGCGGAACCAGTTGACGTGGAAGATGCGGGGGGTTTCGCTGAGCTTCTTGCCCATGTTGATCCAGTGACGGATGTAATCGCCCATGTGGTAACCACAGAAGGGCAGCATGGCGAAGGGATCGCGCCGGACCTCTCCGATCTTGCCGAAGGCCGCAGCGGTCATCTCCGAACCCATGGTGGCGCCCAGGTAAACGCCGTGGGTCCAGTTGTAGGCCTGGAAGATCAACGGCACATGGCTCATGCGCCGCCCCCCGAAGATGATGGCGCTGATCGGCACCCCAGCCGGGTCTTCCCAGGCGGGATCCAGGCTGGGGCAGTTCTTCGCCGGGGCGGTGAATCGGGCATTCGGGTGCGCGGCCTTTTCCTTGCTTTCCTTGGTCCAAGGCTGGCCCTTCCAGTCAATCAGGGTGCCCGCCGGGGGCTCCGGGGTCATGTCCTCCCACCAGACATCACCATCCGGGGTCAGGGCACAATTGGTGAAGATGGTGTCCTTCGAACAACTGGCCATGGCGTTGGGGTTCGATTTTTCGTTGGTTCCGGGAGCCACGCCGAAGTACCCCGCTTCGGGGTTGATGGCGTAGAGCCGTCCGTCGGCCCCGGGCTTGATCCAGGCGATGTCGTCCCCCACGGTCGAAACCTTCCAACCCTGCTGCTGGAGCGGTTTCGGCGGGATGAGCATGGCAAAATTGGTTTTCCCGCAGGCGCTCGGGAAGGCCGCCGCCACATAGGTCTTCTCGCCCTTCGGGTCCTCGACCCCCAGGATGAGCATGTGCTCGGCCATCCAGCCCTGGTCGCGGGCCATGCAGGATGCGATGCGCAGCGCAAAACACTTTTTGCCCAACAAGGCATTGCCGCCATAACCGGACCCGTAGGACCAGATCTCGCGCGTTTCGGGGAAGTGCACGATGTATTTGGTCGTCGGGTTGCAGGGCCAGGCCGGATCTTTCTGACCGGGGGCAAGCGGAGCACCGACCGAGTGCACACAGGGGACGACGAAGACATCGCCCTTGTCGATTTCGTCGAAGACCCGTTGGCCCATGCGGGTCATCAGGCGCATGTTGACCACCACGTAGGGAGAGTCCGACAACTCGACGCCGATGTGGGAGATGGGCGACCCGATCGGGCCCATGCTGAAGGGGATGACATACATGGTGCGGCCCTTCATGCATCCGGCGAAAAGCGGCTTGAGGGTCTTGCGCATTTCGCGCGGGTCCATCCAGTTGTTGGTCGGACCGGCATCGTCCTGGCTCAAGCTGCAGATGTAGGTCCGGTCTTCCACGCGCGCCACATCGCTCGGATCGGAACGGAAGAGGAAACTGTTCGGGCGCTTCTTTTCGTTTAACTTGACCGCCATGCCCGAGGCGACCATCTGTTGCAGCAACTCATCTGATTCTTCCTGCGAACCGTCGCAGAAATGAACCTGATCCGGTTGGCAGAGTTCGGTGATCTTTTCAATCCACTTGAGGAGGTTGGGGTTGGTGGTGTGTCCTTTTCCGACGCGTGGGGTGCTCATACTTCGTATTCTGGTTGGTTTCCGGTTCCGCCAGGCGAGCCACCGATCCCTCGGTCAGTCCCGCCATGGCAGGTTTAAATCATAAGGAATCATAATAAGATACCATCCCTCATGGCAAGCATTAAAATTAGATTAACTTATTATGAGCAAGTCCAGAATAGACCCCTTAGCTTGGCAGGAAATCCGGTGGATCACCCGGAACGAGGGTTCGGAACGACGAGGCTCAAACCGCCGGGACGATTTCGATTCTGGGGAAAAGGGGCTCGGGGGCGCCCAAACGGAGTTGCGCAGGCAAGACCGGCCAGGCCGGATCATCCACCCCAGCGGGCAGAGTCAGGCCACCCAGTTGGCCGCGCGCCTTCTCCACTGTTTGCGGCAGCAGAGGTTGCAACTCGGCCAAAAGCACGACGAGGGCCGACGTCATTTCTGCAAGCACCCGGTCGAGACGGGGCGAAGAAGCAGGATCTTTGGCCAGTTTCCACGGAGCCGATTCCTCGACATACTGGTTGGCCCGCGTGATCACCCGCCACAATTCTACCAGCGCCATGTGGATCTGGAGCTTGCCCACAAGTTCGCGATAGGTGGCGATGCCGGCCAACAGGTCCGCGCGCAGGGCTTCATCCGCCGGGGTCAAGGTGGACGCCTCCGGAACGGGCACCACGCCCTCGCGGTAACGGCCCACCATCGACACCGTGCGGTTGACGAGGTTGCCCAGGTTGTTGCCCAACTCGCTTTGGTAGCGCTGGTGGAATTGCTCCGGCGAAAAGTCCGCATCCTGACCCAGGGCCATTTCGCGGAGGACGAAATAACGGAAGGCGTCCACCCCGTAGACATCGATGACATCCAGCGGGTCGACGACATTGCCGACGGACTTGCTCATCTTCTCCTGGTTGCGCAGCCAGAAGCCATGGACGAGGAGTTGCTTCGGCAGCGGCAGACCGAGGGCCTTGAGCATGATCGGCCAGTAAACCGCGTGGGCCGGGACCATGATGTCCTTGCCGATGACATGCACCGCCGGCCAGCGCGGATCGATCCCCTCCCCGGCGTAGCCGATGCCGGAGATGTAGTTGATCAGGGCATCGAACCACACATAAGTCACCTGGTCCTCATCGAAGGGCAGCGGGATGCCCCAGGCCAGGCGCGACTTCGGGCGCGAGATGCAGAGGTCGCCGATGGGGTTCTCCAACGCACCGAGCACTTCCTTGCTGCGGAAGGCCGGGAAGATCCAGTCCGGGTTGCTGCGGATGAAGTCCTGCAGCCAGGCGCGGTGCTTTTCCAAACGGAAGAAATAGACCGGCTCCTTCAGCGTGATGACGTCACCGTATTCGGCCGGGAACTTCCCGTCGACCATCTCCTTCTCGGTCAGGAACTGCTCCTGCTTCGGACTGTAATAACCCTCGTAGTCCCCGGCGTAAATTTCCCCGGCGTCGAAGAGCTTCTGCAGAATCAGGCGGACGACGTGCTTGTGGCGGTCTTCCGTCGTGCGGATAAAGTCGTCGTAGCTGACCCCAAGCCGGTCGTAAAGCGCCCGGAAGAGGGCGGCGTTGCGGTCGCAAAGCACCTTGGGTTCGACCCCTTCTTTTTGCGCACTCTGCTGGACCTTCAGTCCGTGTTCGTCGACCCCGGTGAGGAAGAAAACCTCATCCCCGGCGCGACGGTGGAAGCGGGCGAGGAAATCGGTCAGCACCTTCTCATAGGCATGGCCCAAGTGGGGCTTCCCGTTGACATAGTCGATGGCCGTGGTGATGAAAAAGCGCTCGGGCATAAAGGCAGAAGTATACCCGCCCCCGTCCACCCTCCAAGCACGAACCGCCGTCGTCCTGTAGGGGATGTCGGAGAGTGGCCGTGGCGACCACTCCGCCATCCGCCATCCGCCATCTGTCCTCCGTTCTCCGTCCTCTGAAAATCCCCCCTGTCACGCCGGAGTCCGTCTGCTGGTGGTCGAAGCGGATACCTGACACCGTGAGCCCGGAAGCCTCTTTTTGGGAGAGGGTCGGCTATTCCATGAACTCTGTCTCACTGCCATTCCCGGCCGTGGTTTTTCCAAAATGCGCTGAACCGCTTGGGAACGTAGTCCGCGGGAACGGGGACGAAGCTGTCTGCGGGCACGATTTCGACGGCCATGGATTCTCCCAACCGTGTGACCAGTTCATGGAAACGCGGCGCTAAACTCTCGGTCACGGCGATGCGCCGGACTCCGGCGCTGTGGCAGGCGCTGATCAATTCTTCCACCGGGTCACCCACGCGGAGTTCGTCCGCCGCTTCGCCCGCACATTCGTAGAGGAAGAAGATTCGTTTGAAACTGAGCGGCGAACGTTCGAGCAACGGGCGATCGAAGACGAACACGCGGCGGGCCCCTGGATGGAGCCGGGCGGCGGGATCTTCGGGGGAGAGGGAATCCCCGTGCAACCAAACAAGCACAGGTTCAGTCATGGCCGGGTTCCTTCCCAAAAAGCCGCCGCTCCAGTTCCGGATATGAAGCCTGGAAGGGGCAGGCCGCGGTGCAGGTCCGGCAATGAACGCCGCGGGTGTGGTGCTCGAGATTGTCGCGGTTGAAGATATAGGGCTTGTGGGAGAACGTGGAGGCCACCCACTGCCAGGAAAGGGCGTTGCTGGCCGGGTCGCCATCGAGCAAATGACGGTAAAAGAAGCGCTCCCCTTCCTGCCAGCGGACTTTGCGGAAGTGAACCACGTAGGCGGCGAACCAGAGGCGGGCGTGGTTGTGCAGCCAGCCGGTGGTGGTCAATTCTTTCACAAAGGCATCCATGCAGGCCAGCCCAGTCCGGCCTTCCGCGATATCGTCGGGCATCCGTTCTTCGCCGAGCGGAACCTTCGGCGGCTCCAAGTCGTGGTAGATCGCGTCTCCCCGGGCGCGGCGGACGAGGAGCCAGAACTGCCGCCAGCCGAGTTCGGCCCAGAATTTAACCCGGTCGGCTTCCGAGGTGCAGGTGTGGCGAACGTGTTCCGCCACCTCACGCAACGTGAGCACTCCATGGCGAAGATAGGGGGAAAGGCGGGAGACATTGCCGTGCCCGGGAAGAAGGGAATTGCGAGTGGCGGCATAGCCCCCGGCCGTCCAGGAGCGGAGCTGCGCGAGGGCGGCGTTGCGTCCACCGACCCAGACACCGGGCCTGGCGTCCGCCGGGGACCCGGCATAAAGTCCCTCGAGCAACGTGGCCAGCCGGCGGACGCTGGCCTCGCGGTCGGGTCCGGGCGGCGGGAGAATCATGCTTCACTCTGCCACACATTGACCTGAGGACAAACGAGTGTGCCGGAGGTTACTCCGCACTCTTGACGGATTGATTGGGAGGTGTTGCCCCTACTCTTCCTCGACCGTGGTGGTCGTGCGACCGTCGCGGCTGACGCGGGTCCGGCGGATGATGCGCCGGTGGACGTAACCACCCTCGCCAAAGATGCTGACGATGCCCACCACGATGTAGGCCCAGAACCAGAAGTTCTGCGTGCCCATATCTAGGTAGATGTAATAGGCCATCAGGAATCGGGGGAAGAAGAGCCACGAAAGCACGTTCACCAGGTCAGACAGGGGATTCGCCGGATAGGTCCCGGTGATGAGCCATGCGAAAAGAAGGGCCAGACGGGGAAAGAACAACCCGGCAATCAGGAGCCATAACGCCATGTGACCGGTGGAAAGAAAAGTGTCCGTCATAACCTGATGTTATCCCCGGACCCGACCGCCACTATGGGGTGAATGCCTGAGTGAGAACAAGGTAGTTGGCCACGAAAAGGCGCAGAATTCACAAAAGGAAAATGCCTTGGATTTTTTTGCGCGCTTTGCGCTTTTTTGCGGCCAACTACAGCAAGTTGACCGGATCGACGTCGACCACGGCTCGGACTTCACCGGGCCAGTTCACGTCGACGATCTCCCGTTTCAACAGCGGTGCCACGGCGGCGATCGAGGGCACGAGCAAAAAGATCTGGTAGCGGAAGTGGTCGCGCAACCGCGGCAACGGCGCCGGGCCGGGGTCGGGAACTTGGATCTTCGGCTCCAGGGCCTCCTTCAGCCGCCGCGCCGCGGTCTCGATGCAGAACTTGGTTTTTTCCTCGGACCGCCCCCGGAAGGTGATGAGCACGGCCCGTGAAAACGGCGGGTAGCCGTGGGCCTGGCGGTATTGCAACTCGGATTCCTGGAAGCCATCGACATCGTGGTGCCGGGCAAACTGGATGGCGTCCTGGTGCGGGCTGTAGGTTTGGACGAAGACCTCGCCGGGCACCTCCCCCCGCCCGGCCCGTCCCGCCACTTGGACCAGTTGCTGGAAGACGCGCTCGCCCGCCCGGAAATCGGGCAGGTTGAGGGCGTGGTCGACCGAGACCACGCCGACACAGGTGACGTTGGGAAAGTGCAGGCCCTTGGCGATCATCTGGGTGCCCACCAGAATGTCGGTGCGCTTTTCCCGGAAGTCATCGAGAGCCTTCACGAAAGCCCCTTTGTTGCGCATGGAATCGGAATCCATCCGGCACCAGCGGGCGGCGGGGAAGTCGCGCGCCACCGCTTCCTCGATCCGCTGGGTTCCGGTGCCGGCCAGGCGGTATTGATCGAAATTGCATTCCGGGCACTTGCGCGGCACGTCCGCGCGGTGGTCGCAGAAGTGGCAACGGAGGGTTTGCTCACTGCGATGATAGGTCAGGGGCACGGCACAGTGCGGGCATTCCTCGACGTGGCCGCACTTGGGGCACTGGAGGCTGGAGGCAAAGCCCCTCCGGTTGAGGAAGATGATGGCCTGCTCGCCCTTTTCCAAGCGGGACGTGAGGGCCTTTTTGAGCACTTCGCTCAGCAGCGCGGGATGGCCGGGTCGCTGGGGTTCTTTGCGCAGGTCGACGATGTGAACTCGGGGCAGGCGGAAATCCTCGGCCCGGGCGTTGAGACGGACGAGGCGGTATTTGCCCTGGCGGGCGTTGTGGACCGACTCGAGGGACGGGGTGGCGGAGCCGAGGACGACCGGGACTTTTTCCAAGAAGCCGCGCATGACCGCGACATCCCTCGCCTGGTAGTGCGGCGCCTCCTCCTGCTTGTAACCGGACTCGTGTTCCTCATCGACGACGATCAACCCGAGGTTGGGTACGGGGGCGAAGATGGCGGAGCGGGCGCCGATGACGACGCGGGCCTTGCCGCTGCGGATGTTCTGCCACTGGTCGTGCCGCTCCCCGGCAGAGAGGTGGCTGTGCAGCACGGCCACTCGGATTTCCCGTCCCTCGAAGCGCGAGCGGAAGCGTTCGATGGTCTGGGGGGTGAGGGCGATTTCTGGAACGAGGATGATGGCGCTTTTTCCGCGGTCGAGGACGGCGGAAAGGGCCTGGAGGTAGACCTCGGTCTTGCCGCTACCGGTGACGCCCTGGATGAGCACGGGCTTGGGTTGGGGAAGGGCGGCCTCGGCAAGGATGAGTTCCAGGGAATGTTTTTGTTCCGGGTTGAGGAGGAGCGCATCCGAGGTGGTCACCTGGGCGGTGGCCGGATCGCGCTCAATGGTTTCCAGGCCGATACGGACAAAGCCCCGGTCGGCCAGGGCGTGGAAGGTGGTGGCAGTGGTCTTGAGTTCGCGGCAGAGCTCGGCCAGGAATCCCCCGCCCTTGGCACGGGCGGCATGCCAGGCTTTTTTCTGGGCGGTAGCCCGGCCGAGGGCGGCCTCGACTTCCCCCGGGACGAGGTGGTCCGGCACGGTGACTCGGAGTTGCTTTTTATAGGCGTCCTCTTTTTGCCGGACGACGCCCGGAAGCATCATTTTCAGCACCTGGGGGAGATCGCAGCAGTAATAAGCGGCCATCCAGCGGGCCAGGGCGAGGATCGGGGGTGGGATGAGGGGATGCGCATCGACCAGGGCTTCGACTTCGCGGCAGCGGGCGACTTCGGGTACTTCCGGGAAATCGACCACATAGGCCAGGACGGATTTTTTGCCCCAAGGGACACGGACGCGGTGGCCGGGCAGGACTTTTCCCTTGAGCGACGGAGGCAGGACGTAGTCGAAGGCTTTGTCGAGGGCGATTTCCGGGACGACGCGCACATAGACGGCCGATCCGGCGGAGGCGAGGTCGAGCGAAGTCTGGCGGGGGGCGGGCACATCACCATGATGAGGAAGGGCGGGATGGGGTCACGCCCTTTTGGGCTGCCGGGCTTGCGTGCGGAACGGGCAGCCCTAGGGTTGGACGCATGAAGCGCCCCTCCCGCCTCATTTATCTGGCCATCCTGCTGCCGCCGCTGGCGGTGCTGGGCGGGGCATGGTGGTGGGGCAAGAAGGAAAAAGAACGCGACAGTCAATTCGACACCTGGATCATCGAGGCGGCCACCCGCTATCAGATGGACGTCCAATTGATCCGGGCCGTCATCTGGCGTGAAAGCGATTTTGACCCGGAGGCGACGGGGCTGGCGGGGGAACGCGGCTTGATGCAGGTCACCCCGCCGGCGGGCCAGGAGTGGGCCGACGCGGAAAAACTGGAAAACTACCGCGAGACCGACCTGTTCGACCCGCGGACCAACATCCTGGCCGGAACGTGGTATCTGGCCCGGGCGCGGGGTCGCTGGAGCGAAGCCGACCGGCCGGAGGTCTTCGGCCTGGCTGAGTACAATGCCGGACGGACGCATGCACGTCGTTGGGCCCGGGAACTGCCCAAACCCGTGGCCGGGGCCTTCATCGAACGCATTGATTTTCCGACCACCAAAAAGTATGTCCTCGACATCCTTGATCGATGGGAACTCTACCGCAAGCATCCCAACCTTTCCGTGCCCGAATTGCTGTGGGGAAAAATCACCGGATACTGGTGGCGCTGGCAGGAACGGCGTTCGATCCAAAAGCGCAAATCGTCGCCAGAAGCCCGGATTACCTTGCCAGCAGACAACGGGTATGCCTAAATAGAAATTGTCATGACCGCTTCTTCAAAGAAGGCCACGGTCAAATTGTCCTTCAGTGACAAAGATCGCGCGATTTCCCTCCTCCGCACCTTGGCCCGGTTGCATTATTTCGGTGCCTCCTTTCCTTCGGAAGCCGAACTGAGTCGCTTGCTGCGCATCCCGCGTTCCTCCCTGGCCCTGGGTTTTGCCAATCTGGAAGCCGAGCGCCTGATCCACAAGGCGGACACCGGGCTTTGGCAGACCCGGGCCTGGCTGGACCAGAAACCCCTGGGCCAAGTTGGATTCGTGGTCAACACCGACATCCTCAAGGGTTGGTACAGTCTCTTCCAGGACTGGCTCACCGGCTTCGAACACACCATGTCGGACGAAGGCTACGAAACCGTCCTTCTCTCGAATTTCGCCAGCTGCCGGGATAAAATCGAAAAGATCGCGCTCCAGCGGGAACGGGGCCTGATGGGCCTGGCCCTGGCCAGCCGCACCGAGCCGGAGGTGCTGGAATACACCCGCACGGCCAGCATCCCCTCGGTCCTGCTGGGCAACGCCAACATCCACCACGAGGGCCTGGGCTGCGTCTGCTCGGACAACCGCGCGGGCATGGAAAAACTCATCGACCACCTGGTGCAGAACAACCACCGCGACATCGCATTCTACGGGGTCGGCCTCAGTTTCCACGAAGGCTACCGGGAACGACTGGCCTCCTATCAAAACAGCCTGCGCCAATACGGACTGGAACCCCACACCGAGTGGATCTTTCCCGAGCCACACCACGAACTGTGCGCGCGGCGGGCGGCTGAGATCTACCAGACGCGCAAGACCAAGCCGACGGCCTTCGTCTGCGCGACCGACCGTGAAGCTTTCGAATTGGTGGCCGAATTCCGCCACATGAAGATCGAAGTTCCCCGGGACGTGAGCGTGGCCGGCTACGACAACAACCATTTCGCGCATATGCTGGAACCGGCCATGACGACGGTGGACATCTACGCCTTCGAGATGGGCCGGGTGGCGGCCAACTACCTGCTGAACGAAATGCAGGCCGCGCAACTGCCGGTCAAGATCCTCCTGCCCGCGGATCTGGTGGTGCGGATGTCGGTGTCCACCCTCTCGGGCAAGGAAGCCGACCGCCCGAGCCGGCCCGTCCAGCCTCCGGTGCCGGTGGAAATCGTCAGCTTTTAGAGCATTTTGCATTTAATTAGCTTCGTAAAAGCTGTACAGTGTTGGTGGTATCCCGTAGAAGATTGGGATGAAATCCTACAGTGCTGATTTGCGGGCCAAGATTATCAAGCGTCGTTCCAAGGGGGCGAGTGCGGCGG
>JANRJG010000004.1 GCA_033875315.1 Candidatus Methylacidiphilales bacterium | reverse complement strand
ACGCAAGGAAGAGACGACGAAGGGGGTGGGCAGGTGCCGCCATCACCCTCTGGGCTGGGGCCAAAAAGCCGCCCCGCTTTGTTGCTCGTCGGTCACGGGTATATTTCATACCTGCTCCCTCCTCGCGCCTCGCCGGACGGCTTTTTGATCTCCAGCGCGGGTCACGCGGGTTATCCGGATAGGCTCTTAGGCTGATATGCGCGGGTTGTGGGGATCGCTCCCCACCTATCCGCAGATTCCTTTTTTTCACCTCGGCCCTATCCGCACTCTCGGATCGTAAATGGAGCGGGGGTTACCCCGCGTCCTTACCGAACGTCATCGCGGGTTGACCATCGGCCCTCCTGCTTGTCCCGCTGCCTCTCTGCGGTTCATTTCCTCCATCAGGCACCAGATAAAGCCGCACAACTCCCGCGCCACCGCCACCACGATCTTGGGTGCCGTCCGGGAATGATGCGACGCTTCAATTAAACACATCCGCACAAGTGGAAGGAAAAAAGATGGGGACAGAGGCCGCTCGACAGAGCTAATCTGCTCCGAGGCAGAACCATGTACCATGCGCTTTCATCCTTTTTGCATCACCCACAAAGGAGATCCTGATCATGTCGTGGATTCAGCAGGTGGGCCTCCTCAGGAGATGGGCGCTTCGGCGATGGGAAGGTCAGGCTCATATTCTCGCGGTCTTTGAACAAATCCACGGCTACCGTTTCGACAGCAAGAACGTCACCACATTTACGGAAAAGCTATGCCGTCGCATGCTCAACCTGCACCGTCGGCACAATCCTCTGTTTGCTCAGTTGGCGGACAAGTACGCCGCGAGGGAATACATCCGAAAACGGGTCGGTTCCGAGTACCTTGTACCATTGCTCTGGCATGGGTCGGATCCGGGGAAGTTGCCGTTTGAAAAAATGCCGAAGAAGTGTGTGGTCAAAACAAATCATGACTGTGGCAGCGCCTTGGTGCTCGATGCAGAGGACAAAATGGATCGAGACGAGGTGGTTCACCGGGTGCGCCGCAAGCTGGCCGAAAACTACTACTGGGCCTCGCGCGAGGCACAATACGCCCATATTAAACCGCGTGTTCTGGTGGAAGAGTATCTGGAGGACGGACAGCCGTCCGGTCCCCTCGACTACCGCTTCTGGTGTTTCAACGGCAAACCCTTGCTGATCCAAGTTGACAACCGGGTGCACGGCATCAACCCATTCTATGATCCTGGTTGGTCCAAGACCGACTTGAACTACCGCGAGGCCTTTCGTGAGACTGACATCGAAAAGCCCAAGTGTTTGGACAAGATGCTTGGAATCGCCTCAGTTCTTTCTCAAAACATTGGATTTGTCCGGGTGGACCTTTACCTTGTCGGACAGCGGATCTTATGCGGGGAATTCGCTTTCTCACCCGTCGCTGGGCGCCTTCGATTCAATTCGGCCGAATGGGACGCGTATATGGGTGCGCATTGGCAGTTGAATGACTGACTGAGGAATGCCGCACGGCTGGCATCGTTTCTCACGATCGTCCCGACTAGAAGTATGGACTGTTGCCGACACTCCTAATAAACTGTTTCATGCCTTTGATTTTCGAGCAAGACGGGTATCGGTTTTTCTTCTACAGCAATGACCACCTGCCTATTCATGTCCATGTGAGATATGGCGGAGGGGAGGCTGTTTTTGTCCTGGAGGATCAGATCGCGCTTAGGGAATCCATCGGCCTGAAAGTGAAGGAGTTATCCAAGGCGCAAGAACTTGCAGAATCCCATAAGGAAGACATACTCAAAAAGTGGAATGAGCACATTACTCGACAGGGCTAAGTCAGCTGCTTATGCAGAGGGATATATCGTGGTCGTCATGGAAAGTGGCGTGGAAATCCGTTTTCCTATCGCAGGCAACCCCCGATTGTCAGCTGGCACACCGGAGCAATTGAATACTATTGAGATTTCCCCCTTTGGTCTGCACTGGCCGGAGCTCGATGAAGACCTTTCCTTCCGTGGATTGGCCGAAGGCCAATACGGACAAACCAGCCAACCCCGCAATAAGCGGTGCGGCTGATGCGCGGACTTCGACTGAATCATCATCGAATTCGCACGGAGTCCGCGCCTGATTCTTGATCAACTGGCAGGCTTATCAAATCCAAGTCCTTCTACTTTTCCGGACCGGTCACTCGCAGCCAGCCGGCCGGGTCGCGCGGACCCTCGACCCGCACGGTGGGGGTTGTTTCCCCTGATCGCACCAGCCTGAAACGCTGCCGGCTTCCCTGGCGGACGTTCTGTTGCACCACTTCGACGAAGTCCGCGCCCACCTTGCACACCACGGCGACATGGCCGTAGCTCCCCTCGGTCCACACCATCAGGTCGTCCAACCGGGGCGGCTCTGAACCGCCGTTGGCAAACTGTCGCATGCCGCGCTTGGCGTTGATTTCCCCGGAAGGGACGGCCGGGTCGTAAAACTCCCTGGCGTGCCCCATCACATCGGGCATGGCGTGGCCCCTGGCATCGAAGTAAAACCGCTTCACAAACTCCACGCACTGCCACTGCCGGCCGTAGTAATACCCCGAGGGCGAATGGTGCGAGCCCACGCTGCGGTCGTAGGGAATCCCGTTGTTCCGCACCGGCACCCCGCGCCAGGCGTCGATCACCTCCCCTACTTCGGCCTGTTCCTGAAGCTTCCGCAGATCAACCGTCAGGCGCAGCACAGCCCTTCCGGGAGAGTCCCCGCGACTCAGCCAAACCAGCACGAGTGACCATATCGCCAGGGAGGGCAGGACAGCACCCAAAGCAAGACGGCTCATGCGACCTTTCACGCGGATCGTCCCCTGCTTTCCATCGCAACCGGTTGCTTGGTCTGATTCATCATTCATTGCCTTGCTCTGTCATCTTCGTTCGCTTCTGTTCCATTTTCAACGTGCCTTTCCCTTTGGACCGCGTATTTTTCAAGCCCTTATGGCCACACCCACCTCCGCCATCCAGCCCACCCGGCAGGATGATTTCCCCGAATGGTACCAACAAGTCGTCGCCGCAGCCGAACTGGCGGAAAATTCCGAAGTCCGCGGCTGCATGGTCATCAAGCCCTGGGGCTACGGCCTGTGGGAACGCATCCAGCAACCCCTCGACCGCATGTTCAAGGAAACCGGCCACGAAAACGCCTATTTCCCCCTCTTCATCCCCCTGAGCTACCTGGAAAAAGAAGCGGCCCACGTCGAGGGTTTCGCCAAGGAATGCGCCGTGGTCACCCACCACCGCCTCGAGGCCGGGCCGGGCGGCAAGCTCATCCCTGCGGGAGAACTGGCCGAGCCGCTCATCGTCCGACCCACCTCGGAAACGATCATCGGCGCCGCCTATGCCCGCTGGGTCCAGTCCTACCGCGACCTCCCCAGCCTCATCAACCAGTGGGCCAATGTCGTCCGCTGGGAGATGCGCCCCCGCCTCTTCCTCCGCACGGCGGAATTCCTCTGGCAGGAAGGCCACACCGCCCACGAAACCGCCGAAGAGGCCAGAATCGAAACCGAGAAGATGCTCGGGGTCTATGAAACCTTTGCCCGCGAATACCTGGCCCTGCCCGTCCTGACGGGCGAGAAAAGCGAAAGCGAACGTTTCCCCGGGGCCAACCGCACCCTCTGCATCGAGGCCATGGTCCAGGACCGCAAGGCCGTCCAGGCCGGAACCTCGCACGACCTCGGCCAGAACTTCGCCCAGGCCGCCGGGATCAAGTTCCTCGGCCGCGACAACAAGGAACAATTCGCCCACACCACCAGCTGGGGCGTGAGCACCCGCCTCATCGGCACCCTCATCATGGCCCATGCCGACGACGACGGCGTGGTGTTGCCGCCGAAGGTCGCCCCGGCACAGGTGGTCATCCTTCCGGTCACCCCCAAGGACGACACCAAAGCCGCCGTGTTGGAAGCCTGCGAGCAACTCGCCGCCGCCTTGGCCAAGGTGGAGTTTGCCGGGGAAAAGGTGCGCGTGCGGGTGGACAAGCGCGACAAGCAGGGCGGCACCAAGACCTGGGACTGGATCAAGAAGGGCGTGCCGCTCCGGGTGGAGATCGGGCCCCGCGATCTGGCCGCCGGAACCGTCTTCACCGCCCGCCGCGACCAGGGCCCCAAGGACAAGAAGTCCTACCCCACGGGCGACTTCATCGCCGCCGTCCCGGCCATCCTGGGGGAAATCCAGGACGCCCTTTACCAGCGCGCACTCACCTTCCGCAACGAGCACACGCGCAAGATCGACAGCAAAGAAGAATTCTACGCCTACTTCACGCCCAAGAACGCCGACAAGCCGGAGATCCACGGGGGTTTCGCCCTGACCCACTGGTGCGGTGAGGCGGCGGTGGAAGAACAGATCAAGAACGACTTGAAGGTGACCATCCGTTGCCTCCCCTTCGACCACGACGGCCCGGGCACCTGTCCCTTCACCGGCAAGCCGAGCCAACAACGCGCGGTTTGGGCGAAGTCGTATTGAGCACTCTGGGTAAAGGATTCCCCGGCTACCGAGACAGCCATTTGCATTCAAGGCCATACGGGCCTTGGTTATACAATCAAGGGTTGGGCGGCAGTTCCTTGCCACTGTTCTAGAGCCAATGGTCTTTTGATAAAAAACAGGGTGGTTCCCAAGGTGGAGCGGGACCTCGGGGCGCGCTTGCCTTAGAGCCCATCCAAAGAAACCAGCGTGCTCGGAGAGCCCGCTCCACCCCCGAACAGAAGACTATTTCTAATATAACCGGTACGCGCTCAAGGCGTGACGACTTGCCGCCAGAAGGCGCGCGTGGCATTGGCGGCCGGGGGATCGGCCATCACTTCCCGTTCTTCCCAAAACGCCACCGCAGGATCGACGCTGCCTTCTGTCCACGTCGCGTTGGCGCCCAGTTGGCTGCTGCTCTGAATCAGGTGCTTCAAACCGAACCGTGCCGTGAATCGCAAGGTGGCCTGCCCGGTCGCAGCATCCAGTCCCCGCATTTCCAGTTTGGGCGGATGGGATTCCAAGGTCAGCGGCTGGGCCTCGCGCCAGGGATCGAGCAGGAAGGCATAAAACGAAGGAAGATTGCGGGCCCAGGCCGATTCGCTGTGCGTCCCCCCGGCGGCTCCGTCAAATTTCAATTCGCCCCCGACCGGATGCCCCTGCCGCAGGTAGGTGCTGTAGGCCTGCAACGACCCCTGCCAGTAGACATTGGAACTGGATTCGCCCGTGCTCGACTCGGCCGTACCCATGGAAAGGTAGCGCCGCACCGGCCGCCGTGGACCGGCGTAGTTGTCACGGACCGCCACGTAATTGGGGGCGGCCCAATAGGCGGGCGAAAAGATCCCCACCCCGCCGAATCGGTCGCTGCGGGTCTGGCCGATGTAGTCTGAGACCAGTCCGCCCATGGAGGAACCGGCCACGAAGGTGTTGGCCGCATCGCCCAGGGTCCGGTAGTTGACATCCAGGGTGGGCGCGACGTTGTCGAGGAGGAATTGGAGGTAGCCGTTGGCCCGTCCATCGAAGACCGTCGTTCCCCCGCCGTAACCGGTGATGGTATCGCCATTGGGAAGATATTCGTAGAGGCGGTCCGAGCCGTAGGCATTGCCGTTGGGAATGGCGACCAGGATGGCCTCGCGCATCCTTCCTTGGGAGATCTCGTAGGTGGCGATGCGGTCGGCATCCCAGGTGCCGAACGGACCGCCGGGAAAGAAGACGTTCTGTCCATCGTGGAAGTAGACCACGGGGTAGCGTTTCCCGGTGTTTTGCGTGTAGCCCCGGGGCAGGTAGATCGCAATCGGCCGTCCCGGGATGTTGGCCACGGTCGAGGAAACCGTGCGGTTGCCGATGGTGGGGGCGCTGGGGCTGGCGGGCGGACGGTAGTTGAAGACCTGTTGGTCCTGGACGAAAAGGACATCCAGCGTGGTGCGGAAATTGTAGGGTCCGGTGAGTCCCTGATAGGGCGTGGCCGCGGGCGGCGCTGGGGCATTGAGGTAGGTGTTGGCGGCGTTGCGGAAGACAAACTCCAGTTCGGCCCCACTGGGCGCCAGTCCATCGACGCGGTAACAGGTTTCCGTGGGTGTCCGTCCGGGGCCGACGGCGGTCATGACCGCTTCGGTCCAGGAACCATTGTGGGTGGTGTCGCGGTAGAGGATGATGGCCTCACTCCAGGAACTGAGCAAAAAGACCGACTTCATACCCCAGGGTGGGGCGGGGTGTGGGGGAACATGGACACTGAGGTTGCCCGTCAAATCGGTCGAGAGACCGCTGTTGCCCCAATTGGCGGTGGAATAGGGTCGTGAGATGAACTTGTAGGCCAGGGTCTCCCCGGCTTCCACCGCCACCGAGCCCCGCCAGACATTGCCCGGGTTCCAAGCCAGCTTCGGGGCCTTGAGCACGTTCCCACCACCCAAGTCCGGGTGCGGGCCGATCACACAGACTTCGTTCCCAAACCCCACATCCTGGGTGTGGGTGAATTCCACCGTCTTGCGCACGGCACTGGCCCCGGAACTGCAGGAAACCCCCAGCCCGGCCAACGCGGCCAAACAAAAAAGAGAAAGCTTCATCACTTCAACTCGGCCATTCCATTGGAATTGCCTGCATTGTCGTCGAAGCCGATTCCGGGTCAAGAATCGCACCCCGCTTTCCCAGCGCAACAAGGGGCCGAAGGTAAAAGCTTTAGAGGTGTTTCCCTCGTAAAACCCACGCCCCAACGCTTGAACTGTTCAAAAAATGAGAGCTTATCCGGAAATGCCTTTGAACCACCAAGACCCCAAGACACCAAGATTGGGAGCGAGGCAGAGACGTTTTTCAAATACCCGAGCGATGAGTGGATTTTTTGGTCAAAACCAAGCGGATTTCCTTTGAGACTTGGAGTCTTTGTGGTTAAGGAATTGAATCCGTTACGGCGCAACGGTCACACCTCGCCGAGGATCCAGCCTTCCCGCCTGGCCTGTCGGCTTTCCTCCGGCGAGAGCGGAGGTCGCCAGTAAGAAGTCAGGTAACTCCGGTGATCGGCCCGTTGCAACCACCGGGCCACGGTCCAGGCGTCGCGTTGGTCACCGGTCCAATGCTTGCCCGCTTCCCCCGGATCGAATCGTCTCCGCCAAAGCGAAGGATAGACCTCGGCCACGACATGCCGCCCGTTGTCCGCAGGCTCCCAGCCGTCGAAGGGCCAGAGGTGGACGTCTTTTCGCCGACCCAGTGCCTGCAAGCCGGGCAATCCGCCCAGGGTCGAGCTGGCCACGCTGCCGGGAACTCCGAAGAGGAAGAGGCTCTTGGACGAGGCCGTCCAGCGATCGCACAGGCGGTAGCCTTCGCGGGCGGGCGGCGTCGGTTTGTCGATTCGCGCCTCGGCCACGCCTTTGCGGTCGGTGGGCCACCGTTTGACGGCGAAGTCGAGGAACTGCCGGTAGGTGCTCAAGCCATGCGCTTTCAGAACGGGCAGAGGAAAACCGAAGGCATGGTCGATGCCGATCAAGCAACGTGGCCCCGTGTCCAATTGTTCGTCGATCCAGGCACGCAGGGCGTTTCTGGACCAGGCGCGTGGGGGCGGCTGGGGGCGGACTTCGACGGCCGGGCCGGAGCCCCGGGCCTGGAAGACGCGGATGCCTTTTTGTGGCGAGTCCGGCAATCCGGCGCCGGAATAGTCGATGCCGATGTAAACCCCGAATGCCGGGGCTTTCAAGGAATGGGAACCTGCAAGACCTGGCCGGGGCGGATGATGTCATCCTTCAATTGATTGGCTTCGCGGATGAGCGCGACCCGGGTCTGGTGCTTGTTGGCGATTTTCCAGAGGGAATCCCCCGGCAGCACGGTGTAGGAAATGACGGACGAAGGGGCCGCTGAAGCTGGGGCAGTCGAAGGTGTGGGTGAAGATGTGTTGGCGGCGGGCAGGGGCAGCTTGTCGGGCTGCGCGGAACTGCCGCCGGGCGAGTCATAAATCACCGGCTGGGACGATCCGGTGGATGCAGGCACGGGCGGCGGCGGGGTGCTGGTCTGGTGGGTCGCCCCGGGGCCGGAACAGGCGGCCAAGACGATGAAAAGACCGGGATAAAGGCACGCGCGCATTGTCGATTTCATGCTACAATCATGAGGTAAATCGTTGTTCTGGCAAGAACGCCTTGGAATAGAACCGCCCCTGCCGACTCCCAACTTCATGAACCGTCGCTCAACCCTGGCCACCCTTGCCCTGACACTCAGCTTCTCCGTTTTTATGAACACCCCCATCCCAGCCTCCACCCCAGCCCCTTCCTCAACCAGTCCATCCCCCACCCCGGCCCAAGCCCAAGCCGTCATCGGCGGCGGTTGCTTCTGGTGCGTCGAAGCCGTCTATGAGCGCGTGCCCGGCATCCTCTCCGCCGAATCCGGCTATGCCGGTGGCACCTCGGTGAATCCCACCTACGAGGAAGTCAGTTCCGGACACGGCGGCCATGCCGAAGTGGTGCGCCTGACCTACGACCCGGCCAAGATCAGCTATCGCAAGATCCTGGATCTCTTTTGGGAAGCCCACGACCCCACCACCTTGAACCGCCAAGGCGCCGATTCCGGCCCCCAATACCGTTCCATCATCCTCTTCGGCAACGAGGCCGAGCAAAAAGAAGCCGAAGCCTCCAAGGCGGCCGCGCAGGCCAAATTCAAGTCGCCCATCGTGACCGAGATCGTCCCGCTCAAAACCTACTACCCTGCGGAAAAATACCACCAGGACTACTACTCCAACGTGGGGATGCGGAACCCCTACAACATGGTCGTCATCGCCCCCAAGCTGGACAAACTGGAAAAGAAGGGCCTCATCCCGCAGAAGAAGCCCTGAGCCTATCCGGATAGGCTCTAAGCTGGAACGATGCAGTTGATTAACCACTAAGACTCCAAGTCTCAAAGGAGATCTGATTGGTTTTTTATCGCAAAAAATGCTCGCCCTTCAGGTACCCCTAAAAATCGGCTTTTCGATCTGTTCATCATCCTGGTGTCTTTGAGTCTTGGTGGTTCAAGTGAATTTGATGGTTGAACCGGTCTTGTTGGACAGGTGGATTTTTTGTTCCACAATGCCCGCATGAAACTGACCTCCTTCGGCCACTCCTGTTTTTCCGTTGAAACCGCGGGCAAGCACCTGCTCTTCGATCCCTTCATCCGCCCGAATCCCCTCGCCGCAGGGGTCAAGGTCGAGGACATCCGGGCGGATTTCCTATTCATCTCCCACGGCCACGCCGACCACATCGCCGACGCGGTGGAAATCGCCCGGCGCACCGGCGCCCTGGTGGTGGCGAACTGGGAAGTCTGCGCCTGGCTCAACGCCCAGGGCGTCGCAAACACCCACCCGATGAACCATGGCGGAACCAAAACCCTCCCCTTCGGCCGGGTCAAGATGGTCGCCGCCGTCCATTCCAGCAGCTTCCCGGACGGCACCTATGCGGGCAACCCCGCCGGATTCGTCATCGAATCGGAGGAAGGGAATTTCTATTACAGCGGCGACACCGCCCTCACCTACGACATGAAGTTGGTGGGCGAGACCACCGCGTTGGATTTTGCCGTGTTCTGCATCGGCGACAACTTCACCATGGGGCCGGGCGATGCCATCCGTGCGGCGGAATGGGTCGGCACCAAGGTTGTCGTCGGTGTGCACTACGACACCTTCCCCTACATCGTCATCGATTCGTCCGCAGCCACCGAGCTTTTCCGTAAAGCAGGATTGACATTGCACCTTCCCCGGATAGGCCAAGCCCTATCTGTTTGAAAAGGCAATAGCCTGCCCGGCTCAGCGGACCTGCGGAACGCGGATCTGTCCGGCGCTGCCGAGAATCCCGAAGGCATAGAGCAGCCAGACCACCACGCAGATGACGACCACGCCATTGAGGATGCTTTTGATTTTGCCATCCATCGGAATGTAGTTGTTCACCAGCCAGAGCAGAACGCCGACGACAATCAGGGTTAGAACGAGGGAAATCAGCGACATGTTGGTGCTCCGGTTGGCAGGGAAAGTTGAGTCTTCATCCGACCATGATGACCGGCCGGCAGCGTCCTGATATAAGGTGTTGCCCTACCTTCCTGCGGGGGCTTTCGGGTTATATCGGTTAGGTGATCACCCCATGGTGGATTGATCGGCACCATCCATCATCCCCATTGAACGGGATGGTTTGTCCACATGGAACCACCCACGAAACTCAAACCATCCAACGACCCCTAAAATCTATGCCTGAAACCATCAATCAAACCAACACTTCCCAGATCATCGGCGGCATCTTTTCCAGCCAGGAACAAGCCGACAAAGCCGTGGCGGCGCTCCACGACTTGAACATTTCACCCAGCAACATCCAGATCATCGTCAAACTGAACGATGAAGAAGCCGAGGACACCTACACCAGCCTGCTGCTTGCCCGTGGGATTTCGGAATGCCAGGCCCTTTATCACAACAAGGTGGTGCGCGAGGGCAACGTGTTTGTCGCGGTCTATGAAGTTGAAGATTCCGGTCCGGTCATTGATGTTTTCAACCAGTTCCACGCCACCTTCAATCCCAACGGTTCACGCAACATGCGGCAGGATGTCCTGGGCATGACCACGGGGGCCATGGTTGGAGCGGCCGCGCTGGGTGCCGCAGGGGCCATGGTTGCGGGTCCGATCGGTGCCGTGGCTGGGGCCGCCGCCGGAGCCGCCGCGGGTGGTGCCGTGGGTGTCGTGGCCGGAAATGCCATCGAACACCGCAAATAACCTCCCTGCCGTTGATCATCGATCCGGGTTCATTTCCGCTGCGGACTTCTCCAGTCCATGGCGGAGGTAACCGGCTGTTCCTCCTCAAACCGGAAGGGGCAGCAACCAACCGCGATGACACCGATCAGCGGGACAAGTCGCTATACAAAAACACGGCGCAGGTATTTTTCACGGCGATAGGCCGGGGTTTCCTCCTGCACGGTGACAAACTCAAAATCGTTTTCAAAAGGCGGAAACCAGGCATCGGCCGGGTATGTGCCCGCCACCCGGGTCAGGTACAGGGCCTCACAACGCGGCAGCAACTGGCGGTAAACCTCGGTGCCACCGCAGACATAGACCAGCGGAAGCCCGCAATCCTCAAGATCTTCCAGACGCCGCAGGATGCGGATGCCTTCCACCGGCTTCAGGCTGCGGCTGAGGACGAGATTTTCCCGGTTGGGCAGCGGGCGTCCGATGCCCTCGTAGGTGGTCCTGCCAAAAAGTATGGCGTGTCCGGTGGTGGTCTCTTTGAAGAATTTCAATTCCCCGGGAATCTTCCAGGGCAGGACCCCGTCCTTGCCGATGCCTCTGGCTTCATCCATGGCGGCGATGGCGATGAGGCGCGGTTTCACGTCAGACGGCGATGGGGGCCTTGATGCCCGGGTGCGGGTCGTAATCGAGGAGTTGGAAGTCCTCGTATTGGAAGGCAAAGAGGTCTTTCACCGCGGGATTCAAGTTCATGCGCGGGAAAGGCCGGGGCTCGCGGGCCAGCTGGGTCCGCACGGCTTCCTCGTGGTTGAGGTAGATGTGGGCATCCCCGAAGCTGTGGACGAACTCGCCGGGCTTGAGGCCGGTCACTTGGGCCACCATGAGCGTCAGCAGGGCGTAAGAGGCGATGTTGAAAGGGACGCCCAGGAAAACATCCGCACTGCGTTGGTACAACTGGCAGCTCAACTCGCCCCGTGCGGGATCGGCATAAAACTGGAAAAGGGCATGGCACGGGGTCAGGGCCATCTGTTTCAATTCGCCCGGATTCCAGGCACATACCAAGAGACGGCGACTCCATGGGTCTTTCTGGAGCGTCTCCACGACCTCGCGGATCTGGTTGATGCTAGTGCCGTCGGATTTTTCCCAGCGAACCCATTGTTTGCCGTAAACCGGGCCGAGATCCCCGTTCTCATCCGCCCATTCGTCCCAAATGCTGACACCCTTTTCCTGCAACCAGCGCACATTGGTGTCGCCGCGCAGGAACCAGAGCAATTCGTAAATGATCGACTTGAGATGAACTTTTTTCGTCGTGACCAGGGGAAACGACTCCCGCAGGTCGAAGCGCAACTGGGCTCCAAAGACCGAACGGGTGCCGACGCCGGTGCGGTCTCGCCGGACGGAACCATTCTCCCAAACATGGCGGAGGAGGTCTTCGTAGGTCTTCATGGAGAGGGCATTGTGCTGACCGGCCATCCGGTGTCAAAATCAATGCGGAAGCTTTACCGATGGGCCGGAATAGTCCGCGAAAATACTGTTCATGGCAAAAGGAACATGTTATAAAGGCCTCAGGCGTTCCGGGGTTGTGCACGGGTGTCATCAACCAGAGCATTTCCCCATCAAGCGCGGAAAGGAGGTGAAAATCGTATGAAAACGAACGAAACCCCGATCCCCTCTCGCACGACGGAATTCTTTCATCGTGGCGGGCGCAATCGTCTGGCAGCCGTGCTCAGCATCATCCCCGGCTTGGGCCACATCTACAAGGGACATTACCGCGTCGGTCTGGCGTTGTGCTTTGTCGGAGTTCCCCTCGTCCTTTGGGCGACCGCCTTGGTCAGTTTCGCCACCTTCGGCATCGGCCTGGTGCTGCCTTTGTTTTACTGGGCTCTGGTGGCTCTCAATGCCTATGGGGAACCGGACTGGCGCGAAGGCCGGCACTGGGCGGGTATTTGAACCCGCCCCAGGCCCCAGGTCGTGGCTTGGGTGTTAGGGCCTGGAGTTTGGGCCTAGGGTAGAGGCGGCGGTTCCTGGGTGTTGCCGGGAGCCGCAGGGGGCGTGGTCTCCGTCTCCTTCTCCTTCATGGGAGACGGACCTTCGCCCGGGGCCCCCTTGTTCCAATCGGGTGCGATCCGCGGCAACAGGTAGCTGATGGCCAGCATCAACAATCCGAAGCCGATGAACAGCACCACCCGCCACTCCGAAGGGAGCTGGCCGAGGTCCACCAAAACCATCTTCACCACCACCACCAGCAACATGGCCAGGCCCGTGCGCCGCACCCAGACATTCCACCGCACCACCGAGGCGACGATCAACACCAGAGCGTAAAGACCCCAGAAGAGCGTGATCCATGCCAGCCGGTTGTCCAGGACACTCGCCTCGCGTCCGAACCAACACAGCGCGAAGACCGTCGCCGCAATCCAATACACCCCACGCCAAGCCGCGGCGGGATGCCGGAACCAGACGGAGAAGAGGGCGGCCACCGCGGCGATGTCGGCCAAGGCCTCCGGACGCACCATCATCGGACGAGTGGCATCTTCACACAACCGCACCAGCAACCACACCGCCATGATCGCCGAAGCCAGATGTCCAAAGACTTGCAGAATCGTTTCCTTGGTGCGGCGGTAGGCTTCCAGCAATACCACCGAGAGCGCAGTCACCACCAAGAAGCCGGCATCCCCTTGCAGGACGAGGATCAGTCCCAATACGCCCAGCAGCAGCGACGCCAGCCGGTGCGCGCGCTGGTGCAATGGATGCGCGGCAAGCGAAACCGACAGGAGGGCGTAGGCCAGAGCGGCAAGCAAAACCACAAGACCGGCCTGGGCCTTGGGCAAATCCCACGTTTCAATCAACCCGGTCAAGCCGAGGACCGGAATGAGGAAGGCCGCCACCAGCAGGCCACTGCGCAACCCGGGGGACTGGTCCCCCTTCCAAATCAAACGGGCCAGCCCCGTTACGGCGAACATCGCCCACCAAAGCAGAAATGCCGCTGAAAGAACGACCTGGTCGATCTGGCGTCCGGGTGAAGAAGTTGAGAAATGATTTGTTAGGGAGTGGAGGATGAATGCCCCGCCCAGGAGACCGGACCACCAGACGCTGGCCCATCCCAGTGACCAAAAAACTGCCGCCGCGCCGACAAGCAAGACCAGGGTGTAAACCCCCACCGGCACCACCGCGAGATCGTGGTTGCCGAGGAGGAACGGTGAAGCCAAGCCGCCCAGGAGGGCGATCACCGCAGGCGAGGGTACTTTGCGATAGAGCGAAAGCACATAACCCCCGACGGTCACCGCCAACATGGCGAGGAAGGCCGGGGTCGGCTTGATCAGGTGGTAGAACTGCTCGGCTGAGTAGAAGCAGGCGTAGTAGATCGCCAGCGCCCCCCCACAGAAGACCTGGCCCAGGACCGCCCGGCGACCCAGGAGCCGGAGCCCGCCGATGATCAACCCCGTGGCCAGGCCCAAACCCAGTGCCAGTCGCACCTCGGGCGTGAACCAGCCCCGGTCGATGGAAATCTTCAACAGATAAATGACCCCCACAATGAGCAGGGCAATGCCCAGCTTGCTGAGGATGTTTTCCAGGCTCAAAAGAGTGGAGAACCGGTCCGCCGGACCCGACTCCTTTTGCCCGCCGTTCGAGTTGGGCAATGGTGGCGGAACCGCCGAAGTGGACTGGGGCGATGAGGGCACCGGTATGGGGGGCAAAGGCGGGGGGGCAGCGGAAACAGCAGCGGCGGGAGCGGACTTCAAGCGGGCGATTTCCGCTTCCAGTTCCATCAATCGTTTCTGCACGGGGTCTTGGTCGGATGCGTTCATGATGTTGGATTCCTCATTCAACGGTGGACACCGCCCTCCAATTGGGTCGAGCCCTTGAAATTTCCCATGGCCAGCAGCAAGGTGATGATGGCCAGAACGTACTGCCCGCTCAGCACCGCCCAAACCCCGAGCAGGACGGCCAACACGCCGCCCAAGATGCAGCAAGCCCGGTGGTGCTTCATGCCGACAAGATCGCGCAAGATCTGGCCGCCGTCCATCGGAAGAATGGGCAGGAGGTTGAAAAGACTCCAGACCACATTGATCCAGAGCATGTCCACCACCCATGCATCCAGTACCGGGGAACGCCCATGGGTCATCCAGGCCAGCAAAGCAACCCCTGCCGCCAAGCCCAGGCCGGCGGCCGGACCCGCGGCACTGATCCAGAGATGCCGCCAACGACCCACTTCCCCCAACCCCAACGAGGTCACCCCACCCAACCCATGCAAGACCACCGCCGGGCGGCCGCCGAACATCCGCGAAGCGCCGGCATGGCCCATTTCATGGACCAGAACCGAAACCAGCATGGCCACCGTCCAGATGAATACCGGAATCCATCCCTTGGGACCCTGCATCGAAAGACCTCCCCCGAGCAGAAAAGCCGAAAGCCAGAACATCGGTTGGATTTGCACTGGTATGCCGAAAAGGCCGAACTGCAACATGCGGTCTTTCTAACCCACCCCATCCCACAAGGCCATCGGAAATCAGCACTGCGCTCTTTCGGAGGGCCGCCCCGGTGCGGGTTGGCGCCCGGCCTTGGTAGACAGTCACGGCGTGACCTGCGCTCGACTACGTTCGAGTCCTTGTTGGAAAGAGGAGGCCTACCCTCCATAGCCTTGGCGAAGGAGGGCGGACAGAGTGGGACTGGGGCTCCCGCCCCGTTGCAGATTGGCCTCCGGCCTTTGGAGCGATCGCTGCGCGAATGGCAAACGACTACGTTCGACTCTTTGGCAGATGCCGCTTTGCGGCGGCCGCGCAAAACGCGGACAGAGTGGGAGTCGAACCCACGGACGGTTTCCCGTCTCTCGATTTCGAGTCGAGTGCCTTAGACCACTCAGCCATCTGTCCCGAGAAGGCAAAAAAGTAACCCCGAAGCCCCCATCCGGCAAGCAAGGATTGGTCACTGCTTTCTCGCTCCTGGCACTTGGGGTTTTGTGATATTTGGTCCGCCCTCTGCCCTCTGCCTTCCGTTCTCTGTCACCCTTGCACTTTCCCCGTGACGTTTGCCCTCCGCCTCCTAGTTTGGTTCTCCCATGGCCCTCCTCCAACTCAAAGGCGTGACGCTGCAATACGGCACAGTGCCCCTCCTCGATGCCGTCGACTTCGGTATCCAGGAAGGCGAGCGCGTCTGCCTGCTCGGCCGCAATGGCGCGGGCAAAACCAGCCTCATGCGCATTCTGACCGGCGAGGAAGCCCCCAATTCGGGCGAAATCATCCGCCCCCCAGCCATGCACATGACCCGGCTCGACCAGGAAGTGCCCGACCACATCACCGGCAGCGTTGAATCAGTCATCCAATCCGGCCTCCGCCCCGACCGCCACGAGGAAGAATGGGAAAGCGACCACCGCATCGGCCAACTCATGGACGTGATGCAACTCCCGGCCTACGACGAGTTCTCCTCCCTCTCCGGCGGACTCAAGCGCCGCACCCTCCTGGCCCGCGCCCTGGCCGGCCAGCCGGACATGCTCCTGCTCGACGAACCCACCAACCACCTCGACCTTTCCTCCATCCTCTGGTTGGAAGAATACCTCGTGGCCCAGCGCACCACGCTATTCTTCGTCACCCACGACCGCGCCTTCCTGCGCAAGCTCGCCACCCGTATCATCGAACTCGACCGCGGGCGCTTGCAAAGCTGGGACTGCGACTACGACACCTACCTCGTCCGCAAAGCCGCCTGGCTGGAGGCGGAAGAAAAGCAGTGGGCCCTCTTTGACAAAAAACTCGCCCAAGAAGAAGCCTGGATCCGCCAAGGGGTCAAAGCCCGCCGCACCCGCAACGAGGGCCGTGTCCGTGCCCTGGAGCAACTGCGCCGCGAACGCAGCCAGCGCCGTGAACGCTCCGGCACCGCCCGCATGGAGGTCCAGGAAGGCCCCAACTCCGGCCAGAAGGTCATCGACCTCCAGAATGTCTCCTTCGCCTGGCCCACCAAAACCGTCCTGAAAAACTTTTCCACCACCCTCTGGCGAGGTGACAAAATTGGCATCATCGGCGCCAACGGCAGCGGCAAGACCACCCTCCTCCAGATTCTCCTGGGCCGCCTCGAACCCCAGTCCGGCACGGTCAAGCTCGGCACCAACCTCCAGGTCGTTTACCTCGACCAGCTCCGCGACCAGATCGACGACAACAAGACCGTCATCCAGAACGTCGCCGGCTCGGCGGAAATGGTCAACTTCCAGGGCCGGTCCAAGCACATCCATGGTTACCTCCAGGATTTCCTCTTTCCGCCCGACCGCGCCCGCATGCCCGCCAAAATGCTGTCCGGCGGCGAACGCAACCGCCTCCTCCTGGCCCGCCTCTTCCTCCAACCCGCCAACGTGCTCGTCCTCGACGAACCGACCAACGACCTCGATGCCGAAACCCTCGAACTGCTCGAATCCCTCCTGGTGGAATTCAGCGGCACACTCCTGCTCGTCTCGCACGACCGCAGCTTCCTTGACGAAGTCGTCACCAGCACATTGGTACTGGAGGGCGATGGCGTCATCACCGAAGTCACGGGCGGCTACTCCGACTGGGAAAAGATGAAGATCCGCCGGGCCGCATTACCCGCAGGCGATGCCGTTGGCCCCGCCACATCCGCCCCCTCCTCAGGCACCCCCGAACCGGAAAAGCCCAAGGGCAAAAGCGAGAAACCCCGCAAGTTCCTCAACCGCGAACAGAAGGAACTCGATGGCATGCAGGAACTGCTGGAAAAGCTCGAGGACCAAGAACACGCCCTGTCAGAAAAACTGGCCGACCCCAAAACCTACCAGGAAGCCCCCGATAGCCTGCCCCGTATCGAGGAGGAATTGAAGAAGCTCCAGGAAGAAATCGCCAGGCAATACGCCCGCTGGGAAGAACTGGAAGCCCTTAAAAAATCACTCGTTGGCTAGACCCCGGGCTTCACGGCATTGCTCCAGCAAGGCGGGCATGCGTTTCAATCCATCGAGTCCCCCCACCACTTCGCCCAGCCGGGCCAGGGCGGGAGCGATGTGCGCCAAAAATACCGCGCGCTCTTTCTTCAATCCCAGAAACCCATAGGCCCCCAGGGCCTGCATCAACCGCTGCAGTGCGGCAGCCCGCAGGAGACGAAGACAGTCATCCCCCGAGGGAAGGCCGGAACGCATGCCGCGGTAATCGGCCAGCAGATCCTCACGTTCGTTTTTCGCCAATGCCACGTAGGGGTCGTAGAGCAGCGAAGCCAGATCGTAGAAACCCGTCCCGGTGCGCATGCCCTGGAAATCAATCAGGTGGCATTGCCGGTCCCGGACCATGACATTCTGCGATTGGAAATCGCGGTGGACCAATTCCACCGGCTGGCGGATGAGGGCTTCGGCCAATGGACGCAATTCCGCCTCCAAGGCCGCGCGGTCGGCGGCGGTCAGATCGATGCCACAGGCCCCACCGACGAATTCGTTGTAAAAATAATCCCGTTCCCACGCATACAGCTTTTCGTCGAATCCCGGCATCATGGGCAAACCTTCGTCCCGGGCCGCCGCATGACCGAGTTCATGGAGGCGGGCCACTTGTTGCAGGGTGTCGAGATAAAGGCCCCGACGCTCATCCCAGGTCTTTTCGCGGAAAGCGAAGAGATCCACCGGCCCCAAATCTTCCATCCAGGCCAGGCGCTCCGGCGCGTCGTGGGCCAGGACCCGCGGAACACGCACCCCGAGGCCGTGGAGGAACTGCCCGATGCGGGCGTAATACTGGTTTTCCTCCTTGTCGGGACCATAGGCCATCAGGATGCAACTGTCCTCACCCGCCAAAACACGAAAAAAGCGCCGATCCGAGCCGCCCTTGAAAATGGGCACCAGGTCGACCGGACGGTTTTCGCCCCAGTTCAGCCGGCTCCGCGTCCATCCAATCAATTGCTCCTCGCTGTGGGTCATGGCGGTCCACCATGGCGCAAGGAAGTTTGCTTTGCAAAACCATCGTGCATGGGTTGGATGGGAATGTTGAAACCACCCACCACCGCCTTTGTCCTCGGCGCCGGCCTCGGCACCCGCCTCCGCCCGTGGACCGCCGACTGCCCCAAACCGCTCCTGCCCCTGGGAGGCCGCCCGATGGTCACCCGGGCGTTCGATCATCTCATCGAGGCTGGAATCCGTCGCATCCTCGTCAACACCCACCACGCAGCCCAGCGCTGGCCGGAAGCCTTCCCCGATGCCACATACCGCGGCATTCCCCTCGTCTTCCGTCACGAACCCGTGCTCCTCGAAACCGGCGGCGGTATCAAGAACATCCAGGATCTGCTCGAACCCGATGAACCCCTCCTCATTTACAACGGCGACATCCTCACCGATTTGCCCCTGGCGAAGTTGATCGAACACCATGCCGCCCACCCGGCTGAATCCACCCTCGTCCTGCGCCAAAGTGGAGAACCCCGCAAGGTCTCCCTCGATACCGCAGGGAAGATCACGGATTTTCGCCGCACCGAACCCACACCCGGCGAGCGCCTTTGCCTGTTCACCGGCATTTACCTCATCGAACCCTCGCTGCTCGACCGCATCCCACCGGGAGAGATCGTCTCCATCATCCCGATCTGGCAGCAATGCATCCGCGACGGTCATCCACCCCGGGGTGTGGTCATCAACGAAGGCCGCTGGCACGACCTTGGCACGCCAGAAGAATACCAACTCATCAACCAATCCCTCTCATGAATCATCGCCTCCACTTGCTCCTGGGCTTGTGCCTGCTTCCCCTTTCTTTTGGCCTCCACGCGTTTGAGTTGAGTTCCGCCGAAGCCGACCGTGTCGGCCGCCTGCTCTGGCAGAATGAATGCGGCGGCACCATCGAGGGCCTCACTTCCTGGAACAAGGGGGAAACCTTCGCCTCCCTCGGCATCGGTCATTTCATCTGGTATCCACCCGGTCAGGATGGGCCCTTCGAGGAAAGCTTCCCCAAGCTGCTGGCCTTCGTCGCCCAGTCGGGGGCCAAAATCCCCCAGTGGGTGCTCGACACCCCGGATTGCCCCTGGATGACGCGCGAGGCCTTTGAAGCCGACAGACATTCCGAGAAAATGACCAGCCTGCGCATCTTCCTCAAGGATACCGTCGGCCTCCAGGCCCGCTTTGCCGCCCAACGTCTGAAAAACGCCCTCCCCTTGATGCTGGCCTCGCTTCCTGACAACGAACGCGCGTCCGTGGAGAAGCAGTTCAACCGCGTGGCCGCCCATCCCCATGGGGCCTATGTTTTGGTGGATTACGTCAATTTCAAAGGCGAAGGCGTGAAGCCGAGCGAAAGATATCAAGGGAAAGGATGGGGACTGTTGCAAGTCCTTCAGAACATGAAAGGCACTGAACCCGGACCTCCGGCCCTGGATGAATTCTCAGCGTCCGCCATTCATGTCCTCACCCAACGCGTCGCTCTCAGCCCCCCGGAGCGTGGTGAAAAACGTTGGCTGCCCGGTTGGACCAATCGCTGCCTGACCTATCGGGCCCCATGAGTGTGCTTTGATGATTGAACGCTACATTTTCTTGGAGAAACGGGCCCTATGCCACCGGGAGGCTCGGCGGAAAGGTTGTCCCCCCATGGGCCTAATTCCCGCGTTGAATCCCCATGACCGAACTTCTACCCTTCAAGGGTGCGACGTCTGTGCAGTTTATTCCTTTGCCCGCTGACTTGGCTCACCGTTCTCTGTCCACCGCCTTACGTCCACGGTTCTCCCGCCAGCCCCCGGCATATCGTCTCGATCAATCTGGTCTCCGACATCATCCTGCTCGATCTGGTTGAACCTGAACGAATCACCGCCCTCTCTTGGCTGGCCTCCGACCCGGATACCTCCCCGGTCGCCGAGAGAGCCAGGGCATTCCCCAAAACACGGGGACATGCCGAGGAAATTCTGCCCCTCAAACCCGACCTCGTTGTCGGCACCGCTTGGGGCCAGGATCGCACCTTGCAATTGATCGAACGCACTGGAATCCGCACCCACCGTGTGCTCCTGGCCCAACGTTACGCCGAAATCGAATCCGCCGTCCGCGATCTGGCCCGGGCCGTGGGCGAATCTGAAAAAGGAGAAGCCCTCATCGAGCGCATGAATGCCCGATTGGCCGCCCTGCGCGATCCGAATCTCCCTCCGCGCGGCACCGCCGTCTGGCTCGGCCAACAGGGTTTTCACCATGGCGATGACCACCTCATGCGCGAAATACTCCGTGATGCCGGATGGATTCCTTCCGGTTCGGGTTCCATTTCGCTGGAGTCGCTTGTCCTCCATCCCCCGGATGCGGTCATTGAAACCCGCTACCTCACCGACCGGCCCACGTTGGCATCGCGACTGCGCGATCATCCCGCGTTGCGTTCGCTTGCCGCGGAAATCCACGTGGTGCGGCTGGCCGACCTGCTTTCCGCCACTCATCTCATGCCATCCGTCTCGGAAAATCTCCGGCGGCAGACCAAGCCATGAATCCGCCCACCCATCACCACAACCGGACGCTCTTGCTGGGCCTGACAGGTCTTCTGGCCGGATTGGTGGTTCTTTCCATCGGAATCGGCGAAGTGTTTTTTCCCCCCTGGCGCTGGCCCGTCCTGCTTTCCGGCCCGGAAGCCGGGGCCTATCAATCCATTCTTTGGGAGATCCGCGCCCCCCGCACCGCACTGGCCCTGTTGGCCGGGGCCATGCTCGGATTGGCGGGAGCCGTGCTGCAGGGATATACGCGCAATCCCCTGGCCGATGCCGGCATCCTCGGCATCACTGGAGGAGCCACGCTGGCCGCGGTCCTCGCCATCTATTCCGGATTCACCCTCGCCTGGCCTTGGGGGCTTCCCGTGGCCGCGCTGGTGGGCGGCACCGTCACCACCCTGCTCGTGGTCTGGTTGGCGGGACGCGGGGGCGACGTGCAAACCCTCGTGCTCGCCGGGTCGGCCATCGCCGCGCTCACGGCAGCCCTGACCTCGCTGGCCCTCAACCTGGCCCCCAATCCTTATGCGGTGATGGAAATCGTTTTCTGGCTCCTCGGTTCGGTCAAAGACACCGGCTGGAACCAAATCACTCTGGCCGCCCCGTTCTGCGCCGTGGGTTTTTTCCTCCTGCTTGGCACACGGCGCGGGCTCCAGGCGCTGGCCTTGGGTGACGATACGGCGGCCACTCTCGGCATCGGTCTCGCCAATCTGCGTCTCCGTGTTATCCTCGGCACCGCCCTGGCGGTCGGGCCGGTTTGCGCCGCTGCGGGCAGCATCGCCTTTGTCGGACTCGTTGTGCCCCACCTCCTGCGGCCCTTCACCAAAAACGACCCCGGACGCCTCCTTTTTCCCTCAACGCTCGGCGGAGCCATTCTGGTTCTCGCTGCCGATATCGTCTCGCGGCTCATCCCCACCCCCTCCAACGTGGAGATCAAACTCGGGGTGTTGACCGCGCTCATCGGCGCACCTTTTTTCTTTGCCCTCATCTTCAAACTCAGGAAAACCCTGCCGTGAACACCGGATTTCAAACCACCGGACTCACCGTCCGCTTTGGAAAGCTGGCCGTACTCCATGAAGTCGATTTCCATCTGGCACCGGGAGGCCTCCACGGTTTGATCGGCCCCAACGGCGCGGGAAAAACCACCCTCCTCCGTGTTCTGGCCGGCTTGGTGCCGCCACAAGAGGGAAACCTGTCCCTCGATGGCACCGACTGGACCCGGATCGACCGCGCCACCCGCGCCCGCACCGCTGGCTACCTTCCGCAAAATGGCACCTGCCACTGGCCCCTCACGGTGGAACGCCTGGTCGAACTCGGCCGTATTCCCCATCAGGGTAGCTCCAGCGCCCTGCTTTCTCATGACCATGCGGCGGTGGAACGCGCCCTGGAGGAGACCGACACCCGGTCCCTGCGCACCCGCCCCGTGACCGAACTCTCGGGCGGTGAACGCGCCCGGGTTTTTCTCGCCCGGGTCCTCGCCGGTCAACCCCGGGTGCTCCTCATCGACGAACCCCTGGCCGGGCTCGACCTTTATCACCAATTACAGGTGATGGAGTTGCTCCGGGCGATCGCGACCGAGCCGGGTCGTCTCGTCACCGTGGTCATGCACGACCTCTCCCTGGCCCTGCGGTATTGCACCACCCTCACCCTTCTGGATGCCGGCAGGAGGCTTTGGACCGGGGCCCCGGAGGCACTTCTCCAGACCGACCTCCTGAACCGTGTCTTCCGGGTGGATTTGCAGGCCCTGGAGACCAGAGAGGGCTCGGCACTTGTTCCCATCCGGAGGCTATCCTGCTGAAGTGTTGTTTCCTGACGCAACCATGACGACCCGACTATTCACCCTGCTCGCCAATACCTTCCCCCTCTGGGTGACCACCGGTGGCATCCTGGCGCTGGTCCACCCGGAGTGGTTCCGGTGGTTTTCTGAATGGAAGCCCGCCGGGCAATCCCTCGTGGTCTGGGGCCTGGGCATCATCATGCTTGGCATGGGCATCACGCTCTCGGTGGAGGATTTCAAGCAGGTCGTGCGGATGCCCAAAAACATCGGCATCGGCGTGGCCGCCCAATACCTCATCATGCCGTTCCTGGGATGGGCTGTGGCCCACCTGATGCATCTTCCGGTCCCCTTCGCGGTGGGACTCATCCTGGTCGCCTGCTGTCCCGGAGGGACCGCCTCGAACGTGGTCACCTACCTCGCCCGTGCGAACGTCGCCCTCTCGGTGCTCATGACCATGTGCTCCACTTTTCTCGCCGTCATCCTGACGCCGCTGCTGACCCGAATGTTGGCCGGAACCTACGTGCCGGTGGATGCCGCCGGACTGTTCTGGTCAACGGTCCAAGTGGTCTTGTTGCCGCTGGTTCTGGGGCTGCTGTTGAATCATTTCACCCCCCGGGCGGTGCGCTGGGTCACGCCCGTCGCCCCCTTGGTGGCCGTGCTGACCATCACCCTGATTTGCGCCAGCATCATCGCTGCCAGCGCCGACGCCGTCAAAAGCTCCGGGCCCGCCCTGCTTCTTTCCGTATTTCTGCTCCACGCCGGCGGATTCGCCCTCGGCTACCTGTTCTCTCGAATCTTTGGTGGCCATGTCACCACCCACCGCACGATTTCCATCGAAGTGGGCATGCAGAATTCCGGACTGGGCGTGGTCCTGGCCCGTCAGCACTTCGCCGATCCGCTCACCGCGGTTCCCTGTGCCATTTCCAGTGTCTTCCACTCGGTCATTGGCAGCTTATTGGCCGGCATCTGGCGCTTCCGAACCCCCCGTTAAACCCGCCACTTCTCCATGCTCGTCGAAGCCTCTATCTCCTGCCCCCACTGCGGCGAATCGTGGACCATGGCCATCGATACCTCCCAGGGCAGTTACGACACCATCGATGACTGCTACGTCTGCTGTCGTCCGATGACCGTGCACGTCGAGTGCGAACCCGGTGAGGTCATTGATATCCACACCGAGGCGGCCTGAGTATTTGAACAGGAGGCAACAAAGATAACGAAGCAAGCCAGAGATCCGGGAAATACATTTTTTTCCACTTGGTTCCCTTTGTTAACTTCTGTTCAATCCTTCCCTTCTATGGCCCAGATCAACGCAAACTACCTCAAGCTCAAAGCCGGTTACCTTTTTCCTGAAATCGGACGGAGGGTGAAAGCCTTCACCGATGCCAACCCCGAAGCAACCAAGCGACTGATCCGCTGCGGCATTGGTGATGTCACGGAAGCGCTCCCCGAGGCCGCCCGCACCGCCATGAAACAGGCGGTCGATGAACTTGGCCACCGCTCGACCTTCCGCGGCTACGGACCCGAGCAGGGCTACGACTTCCTCCGCAAAGCCATCGCGGAAAACGAATACCGCGCCCGCGGCCTAGAGGTGGCTGACGACGAAATCTTCATCTCCGACGGATCGAAGTGCGACACCGGCAACATCCTGGATATCTTCGGCGACGGCAACACCATCGCCATCACCGACCCGGTTTATCCGGTCTATGTGGACACCAATGTCATGGCCGGGCACACCGGAGCAGCCGACGAAACCGGGGCCTACGCCGGACTGGTTTATTTGAAATGCGGCCCGGAGAACGGCTTTGTTCCGGAAGTTCCGAAAGAGAAGGTCGATCTGATCTACCTCTGTTATCCCAATAACCCGACCGGGGCCGTGGCCACGCGCAAGCAGCTGGAAACCTGGGTGGCCTACGCCCTCCAACACGGCAGCATCCTGCTCTACGACGCCGCCTACGGCGACTATATCCAGGACCCGGGGATTCCGCGCAGCATATATGAAATTCCCGGGGCCCGCGATTGTGCCCTCGAGTTCCGCAGCTTTTCCAAGAGTGGCGGCTTCACCGGAGTGCGTTGCGCCTGGACCGTCGTGCCCAAGAGCCTCCATGGGTCCACGCCCGAGGGAACGAAACACCCCATCCACCCGCTTTGGTCGCGTCGCCACACCACCAAGTTCAACGGCGTCAGTTATCCCGTGCAGCGTGCCGCCGAAGCCCTTTATTCGCCCGAGGGGAAAAAACAGGTCCACGACCTGATCCATCACTACATGGGCAACGCCAGGATTCTCCGCGAAGCGGCGGGCAGTGCCGGCCTCAAGGTTTACGGTGGTGAACATGCCCCTTACATCTGGGTGGCGGGTCCGAAGGGTGTCACCAGCTGGGAAATCTTCGACCGCGTCCTGAACGAGGCCCACGTGGTCATCACACCGGGCTCCGGGTTCGGCAGTGCCGGGGAAGGTTATTTCCGCATCTCGGCATTCAACAGCCGGGCCAACGCGGAAGAAGTTGCCCGCCGTCTGGTGGCGTTGAAGTGGTGAGTAGATTGAACAGAAGGTAACAAAGAAAACGAAGTAATTCAAATTGGGGAATTCAAACCCCCGGATGAGATGCTTGGTTAACTTCGTTGTCTTTTGTTGAACAGCAAACATCCCCATCCGGCGAGGAGGAGCAGGCCGCCAAGCGGGGTCACCGCCCCCAGCCAGGTTTGACCGGTCAGGCAAAGCACATAGAGCGTGCCGCTGAAAATCAGGATGCCCGCCGTGAAAAAACGGGATGCCCAAACCGCCTGCGGACGGGCCAGCGCGATGACCAGGATCACCACAACGTGAACCAAGTGGTAAAGAACGGCGGTTTCCCATGTTCCGAGCCGTTCCTGGGCTTCAAGCTGGTGCCTCAAACCATGGGCGCCGAAGGCCCCAAGGGCCACGGCCAGAAACCCCAAGACTGCGGCGATTCGGATCATAAAAAGCAACGTAGCACTTTCATTCCAGTCTGTCCTACGGAAGAAAACGCCTGAGCAGAAGCTCCCGTTCCTCCTGGAGCGTGCCAAGAAAAACCGCTTCACCGGCCCTCGCATACCAGTATCCAGCGTTACCATCGTCCCCCTCCACCCGGTGCAGGTAGGCATGGATGCGGTCGCCCTCTTTTGATCCCGCTTCTTGGCAGAGTTCATGGGCTTTGTGCCAATTCCCCTTCGCCTCCCACCAGAGGGCTTGGAGGGGAAAGTCCAATCCAGTGGGCGGTTGCCCGGAAGAGAGCGTGGCGCAAAACTCGTGAGGATTCATCGGCTTTTTTTCAACCTCCCGTTCCTGCAGTGACGTAATAAACCGTCTTTGAATCTTTGCAGAGACGAAGCGAGAACGGAGAGGAAACGCTCTACTCCAAGAGGCCCTGCAACTCTTCCCAGGTGAGATTGCGGATGAAGGCTTCCTCACTGACCAGGGTGTTGGCCACCAGGTCTTTCTTCTTCTGTTGGAGGTTGACGATCTTTTCCTCGACTGTGCCACGGGCGATGAGTTTGTAGGAATGTACGATGCGGTTCTGGCCGATGCGGTGGGCTCGGGCGGTGGCCTGGTCCTCGACCGCCGGATTCCACCACGGATCGAAGTGCACCACCATGTCGGCCCCGGTCAGGTTCATGCCGGTGCCCCCGGCCTTGAGGCTGATGAGGAAGACCGGGATGTTGTCGTTTTCCTGGAACTTCTTCACCTCGCTGCGACGGTCGATCGTGCTACCATCGAGGTAGCAGAATTTCAGTTCCTTCTGCTGCAAGGTGCGGGCGACCAGTTTGAGCATGCTGACAAACTGGCTGAAGACGAGGATGCGGTGGCCGCCGTCGATGGCCTGATTGAGAAGTTCGACGAAGTAGTCGATCTTGGCTGAAGGTTCCTTCCACTCGCGGGTTTCGTCGAACGGCAGCATCTCGAGGTGACAACATACCTGGCGAAGACGCATGAGGGCGGTGAGGATGGCCATGCGGCTCTGGTCGGGATTCTTCCTTCCGGAGAGGTCCAGGATGTTGCGGCGGCTGGCCTCGAGGATCGATTGGTAGACCTGTTTCTGTTCTTCCGTGAGTTCGCAGTAGGCGAGTTGTTCCAATTTGGCCGGGAGGTCCGAAGCAACCTCGGCCTTGGTCCGGCGCAGGATGAAGGGGCGGACTCGGCGCTTCAACCGTTCCTGGGCTGCGGTGTCGTTGTTGCGGGCAATGGGGATTTCGTAGCGGTTTTTGAAGTCCGTGGCCCCGCCCAGATACCCGGGCATGAGGAAGTCGAAAATGGACCAGAGATCGAGGAGGGAATTCTCGATCGGTGTGCCGGTGAGGACGAGTCGGTAACCCGCCTTGAGTTGCTTGACGCACTGGGCGTTCTGGCTGCTCTTGTTTTTGATGTGCTGGGCCTCGTCGAGGATGATGGTATCGAACTCGATGTTTTTGTGGTGTTCGATGTCGCGACGCACCAGCGCGTAGGAAGTGACGATGATGTCGTGGCCGGTAATCTTGTCGAAAAGGGCGGAGCGTTTGGCGCCATGGAGGGAAAGCACCTTGAGGTCGGGGGTGAAGCGCTGGGCCTCGTCTCGCCAATTGAAGACCAGGCTGGTCGGGCAGACGACGAGGAAGGGTCCTTTGGCCTGGCCGGAATCCTTGCGCATTTTGAGGTAGGCCAGCGTCTGGAGGGTTTTGCCCAGACCCATTTCATCGGCCAGAATCCCGCACATCCCGTTGGTTTCCAGATGATGGATCCAGTTGACCCCTGTTTGCTGGTAGGGGCGGACGAGTTCACGCAAATGATCGGCCAGCGGAACCTCGGTGAAATCCGTCAAGGCCTGCGGTGGCTTCCAAGCGGATCGTCCCGTCAGAGACCACCCGTTGACTTCCAAAGCCTCACCCAGGTAACGGGCGTAACGCTGGGCGATCTTCATCCCCTCGCCGTTCTGGTGCGCCTCGCAGTCGCGGATGACTTCCTGGAACTCGCGCACCGAATGGATGGGCACGAGGGCGATCCGACCGTTGTTCATCCGCTGGTGGCTGGCCCCCATCTGCAGAAGACGTTGGACGTCGGAATGGGTCAGGGATGAGGCCCCCTTGGCCTCCTTGAATTGGATATCGACCGCCAGCCATTCCTGCTGGGACGGATTGATGGTGATCTCGGGTTCGATGTGGTCGCACTTGTCCAGGAGCTGGCGCAGTCGCGGGGTGTATTCCAGTGCCCAGGAGCGCTGCCAACGGGGCAGGATGTTGGCCAGGAAATCTCCGACCCGGCTTTCCCCGGCCAAGGTGTACAACTCGGGATTGCGGGTGCCCGCGGCGAAGCCCGCCATCTGCACCTCCAGGCGTGCACGGTGTTCATGCTCGCGGTCGCGGATGAAATACTTCAGCGGATCGGCCGGGTCGGGCCGCCACTGGTCGATCTCCGAGGAAGACACGGGGCCATTGCCCTGAAGCACGTAGGTCTTGTCGCCGTAAACCGCCTCGACCTTACAACTTAATCCAGACAGCAAGCCGTCCAGCGTGGCCCGGATCTTGGGCACAATCTTGGTGAATTGGATTTCCTTGCAGCGTGGCGAGAGGACCAGGTCGGCCTGCCGCTCCAAATGCGGGATTTCGTACTGGAAGAAATGGGCCAACTGGGTCCGGGGTACGGTGACATCGCGCTGCCGGACACTGAGGTAGCTGACCGGCAGGCCGTTGACTTTCTCCAGCCGGTTCAGGTTGAGCCGCCACTGTCCGTGGGTCGATTGGAGGAAATCCCCGTCGGTTCCCGTCGGTTCCTCCAGATGGATGAGCAATTCGCCGTTTTCGAGCAGGTCGAGGTGCAACCGGGAGCGTTCCCCGGCGCGGGCGATCTCCAGGGGTTCTTTTTTACCGTGGAAGACACGGGGGTGGCCAACCAGGGCGGTGAGGAATTCGCCGAAATACTTGGACGAAAGCTGCCAAATGCCGGGGGTCCCCCCGTTGTTCAGTCGGCGGATCAGGTCAAGCACCTGTGCGTCGGCATCGGAAACGGCAAAGGGTTTGAGTTCATCCCCGCAATAATGTTCGAGGGGGTGCGGGTTTTGCCCCGGCTGGCTGCCCTGGCAGATGATCCTCATTTCGCCGGTATTCCAGGAATCGATGAGGCGGATGGGGAGCGTCAGATGCAATTGCAGGACCTGGGTGTCGTCGGCGACCTCGGAAAGCTGGATGTAGTGGAGGCGGGGGGCCACTTTTTCCGGTGCGCTGTGCCCATGGACCGAAGGGACGGAAATGCGGGTGGCGGGCTTGGGCGCCGCTGAGGACCCGTTGGCAGAGGGCGTGGACTCGATGTATTCCAGTCCGAGGGCGATGACGTGGGCGCAAACCGTGCCGTACTCGCGGGCTTGGCGGCAGGAACAGAGGTTTTCGACATCGGAGAGGCGGCGGCCGAGGTTGAGACGGGCATTGACCGTGCTGGTGCCGGTTTGCACGATCCCAACCAGCATGGGAGGCTCGTAGGAGACTTCCTTGACCTTGCCGCACTCCCAAAGGGCGCGGCCCTCTTTCATGGCACGCCAGCCACCGATCTCGACAAGCAACTCCTTCGAGATCTTCATGGGTTCCGTGGAAACGGACGACGGCATCGTGCCTATTACAGGTGATTTCTTCGAAGTGGCAAGCATGGAGAAAGGGGGCGCAGGGCTCAATCCCGTCCGATTTCCTTCAGGGTGCCGTCGGTTTTACGGACAATGGACCTCATTTCCTTCTTGTCCTCGGGTTTCATCTCGAAGCCGATGAAATTGATTTTGGTCTGGGTGCCGAGCTTGCGGTGCTTGTCGACCAATTCCTCCAGCTCCTTCCAAGGCACCTGCTCTGCATGGAGATCGGATTGGAAGCTGCCGTCGGAGATCAGAAAAATCATATCGGGTTTCATCGCCAGGACGCCATCGAGGATGAAGGCAATGCCGTTGTCCCCACCGGCCGCGGGAACGCGCGAACCCCTCACCGAACGGGGCAACATCCCGTCCGTGCGGAATTCCGTTTCCAGCCATTTTTTGGCCATGGCCTTTCCGGCATCGCTCGGTGGCTGCATTTCCGGGGCCATGGGTTGGTAGATCCGGCTGAACTGCACGAGGTTGAAGGTCGTGTTGATGGACAGGCCTTCGATGAGCCTGGTGGTCTCATCGCGGATGGCGGTGATGGGCACACCGGCTTTCTCGGCTTTGGTCTGCACACTCTTGGAAACGTCGAACATGATGACCACGCTGCGGGCCTGGCCTTTGATGCCAAAAAAACTGATCCCGGTGCCCAACCCATCGCCGCCCCCACCTCCCCCACCCCCTCCGGAACCGGTGCCGCTGCCACCAAAACCCGATCCCAGCCCGGCCGAGTCCGTGACCACGGCCGAAGGATCAAAATCCGTCACCTGGTCCATCGGAACTTTGGGAAGGTCCGGCAGGGCGAAGTCGGTTTCGCGCAGGCTGGCGATTTTCTCATCCATGGTCGGCCTGGGTGCCGCCCCCTCAAGTTCGGCGGAGGCCATGGCCGGGTCGATGATCTGCGGCGGGATGGCGATGACCCGTTTGGATTCAAAAACCGCCGGGGGAGGAGAGAAGTAACGGGCGATGACCCAGACCCCGGCTCCAACACCGATGACCGCATGAACCGCCAGACTCACCACCAGCACGCTGACCACGGTGCGGCGCAGGCGGGACTTCTGCCCGGGGGGCGTATCCAGGATGGGCGTGTTCAAAAGGTTTCCTCATCTTCGCCGCCGGTGGCGAAGCTGACCCCCTGGATGCCGGCAAAGGCACAGGCGTTCATGACATCGGCGATGCGCTGGTGGAGTACGGTGTCCTCGGCATCCAGGGTGATGAGCGCTTCCGACTTGTTGGCATCACAGGCTTCCTTGAACCGCTTGAGCGTGGCGACCAATTGCGGGAGTTCCCTGCTCTCGGGGCGGTCGATAGGCAGATCGTTGAGGATGATCTGGCCGTTGGCGCGGATTTCCACCCGTTGTTCGTCCGGGATGTCGAGGGCCTGCTCCTGGGCCACGGTGCCGGGCAGGGTCATGCTGAGATCGGCCTCGGGCTTCACCGGCTTGGAGGTGATGATGTAAAAGAAAAGGAGAAGGAAACAGACGTCGATCATCGGGGCGATCTGGAGTTCGACCTGTGGATGCTCGATTTTGCGCGGTGTGGCCATGGTGGATCAGTTCTTGTTGCTGGCGATGATGACCTCGACGGCCCCGCCTTCGGCGGCAGCCTGCATGATGTCCTTGATCTGGCGGGCCGGTGTTCTCGCATCGGCGCGGACGTAGATCTTCAGGGGCGGATAGTCGATCAGTCGCTGTTTGAGATAGGCCTTGAGCTGCTTCAGGTCCATCTGCTGGTCCCCGGCAAACATGCGGCCTTGTTCGTCGACATTGATGATATCACGGCCGCTGGTGTCCTTGGGAATGACGGCGGCCGAGGCCCGGGGGAGGTCGAGCGTCCTCATTTTCTGGCCCTGCATGAGTTTGCCGGTGAGCATGAAGAAGAACAGCAACAGCATGACCACATCGATCATGGGCGCGATCTGGAGACCGATCTCCTCGACGTGGGGACGCCTCATTTTGCGGCGGATTTCACTCATGGCTGTGGATGAACTGCGGGGTGAACGAGGTCAGGGACGGGGTATGGAGCCGGAGTGGCCACTGGGGTGTTGCAGGCTTTGTGCGGTGACCTCGCCGGTGAAAAGGTCGAGCAGAGTGGAAAGCGCCTTGTGCACATCAGCCATGACGCTCTGGGCCTGGCCGCGGAAGTAGAAGTAAAGGAACATCGAAGGGATGGCCAGAAGGAGACCGCCAGCGGTGGCAACCAGGGCCTCGCCAATACCCCCGGCCAGTTCGGTGGCCTCGGCCTTGCCCGCGGTCAGGGCGGAGAAGCTGCTGATCATCCCGATGACGGTGCCCAACAATCCGATCATCGGGGCCATGACGGCCAGGGTGTTGAGGTAATTGATCACCACCATCATCTTGGTCTCCTCACGGAAACATTCGTCGGCAATGGCATTTTCCATCGCGGTTTTGTTGAACATATCGCGTTCGAAGTTGGCCTTGACCAGCGCGGACTGGAGGGCATTGGAGAGGGGCCCGGGATGTTGCTGGCAGAGTTGGTGGGCCGCAGCCACATCACGCTGGCTCATCAGCTGGCTGAGGCTGGAGACGAGGGCGGGTGGCATCAATTTGGCTTTGCTGTAATTCAGGGCACAGAAACCGGACAAAGCCATCATCCCCACCGAACAAAGGGCGATGAGGTGCATGACCGGGCCTCCCTCGTGGTACAGGTCGAGGAGCGATTTGTCCTTCTGGCCGGCGGCGACCTTTTTGTTGATGTTTTCCTGGGTGGTCGGCTCCGGTTCTGCCGACAATTCAGACGGAGACAGGCAGGTAAAACCGGCCAGGGCCAGCAGGAGGATGAGGATGGGGAGGCGGATGGGGTGGTTCATGATTTTTTCTCGGCTGTGGGCTTGTTTTGCTTTTCCAGTTCCTTCTTCAATTGTTCCGCTTTGCCACGGAACTCGGGATCGGGAAAGTATCGCAGGATTTCATCGAGCGCCAACAGGGCGCGCTCGGGATGGCCGTCATGCGCCTCGATTTCCGCTGCACGGAAAAGTCCCTCGGCGCAACTGTTCACCAGATTGGATTGGAAGACCACCGGGAAGAGGAACCCATCGAGGGCCTCGTTGAGCAGGCGGGTGCGCTCCCGGCGCTTGTCCGCCATCAGTTCCCATTTCGGCCAATCTTTTTCCAATTCGAGCAGCTTGTTCCAGGACAATTGGGCCTGGAGGAAACGGGCCTTGATCCGGGCACCGGCAAGTGTCTGCTCGTCAACACCCGAGGCATCCTGGAGGCTTTCCGCCTCCTTGATGGCCTCGTCGATCTGTCCCGATGCGGCCATCGCGGTGAGGCGCAGGCGGGCGGCATCAGCCTTGCGGGCGGCATCCCAGTCTTCTTTTTCGACGAGACGGCAAAGCTCGACGGCCTCGGCGGCTGCCTTCTTGGTCTTTTTACCGAGCATCAGGCGGGCGCAACGCAGGGCCCAGGCCCCGGCATCGCTGTCGGCCAATGCGAGAAAAGCCCGGCGTTTGTCCCAGATAGCCGTGACTTCGGCCAAGCGGCCGGGATCGTCGGAAGCCAAGAGGATCTGTTGGCCGGCATCATTGGCAAACTGCACGCGTTCCACCTGGGCCAACGGGTAGGGAATTTCCGCCTCCCCGCCGCCAATGGTCATGCGGAGGGTGACGGATTTGCCATCGGTTCCCGTGATCAGCCCGGTGGATTTCTGGCCGTTTTTCAACAGGATTTCGTCCGCTTGCAGGGCAAACGGCAGAATACACAGGAATCCGAAAGCCAGCAGGATCGGACGTTTCATGCCCCACCCCCGCTCAGTTTGAGGCGTTCCTTGGCCTTGCTGTATTCGGGCGTCTGGCCCAGATGTTCCTGGGCGACGAATTCCTTGTACGTATTGACGGCTTCCGCCGACATGTTGAGCTTTTCAAAGGCCTGCCCGCTTTGCCAATAGGCCTTGGCCACATAATCGGACCACCGGCCGTACATCACGTAGATCCGCTGGAAATAGGGAATGGCCCGTTTGGGGTCGTTCTGCCGCATCCGGATCTCACCGATGCGATAGAGGGCGTCCACCCAGGGTTTTCCTTTGGCACCGGGAATCTGCAGGACTTTTTCCAAATCGTTGACCGCCTCATCGGATTTGCCCCGGGTTTCCAGCAGTCCCGCCCGGGCCTGGAGGACCTCGGCCAACAGCGGGGAACGGCCCGCTTCGCGCTCGAATTGGGCAAAGAGGTCTAGGGCCTTCTTTTCGTTGCCCTCCTGGATGGCCAGCAAACCGAGGCCGGCATAGGCCCGGTCCTTGAAGGCGCAGAGTGGATACCAACTGAGGATGGTCTGGTAGAAAAGCGCGGCATCCGATGTCTTGGCCGACTTGCGCAATTCGTCGGCCACATCGGCCAGAAGCAGCGGACTCAATTCCCGGGGCGGGACGGTGGCCGCAATCTTCAAGCGAAGTTTGGAGGCTTCCTCCGGGGATTCCTTCTCAAGCAGCGAGGCGCGAAGCCACCAGATGCGTGCTGCGAGGGTATTTTTCTTCTGTGCCAGGGCGTCCTCGGCCATGTCGGAAAGGCGGGCCAGCAGCGCGGTTTTTTGCTCCGGGGCGCGGTTCATCCGGCCCAGTGTCTTGAACATGGTCTCGACCGCCGGGGCTTCCGGGTCGTTCCCGTAGCGCTCCACCGCATCCCAGTAAATTTCTACCGCTTTGTCAGGTTTTTCCAGCCGACGGTAGACCCAGGCAAGCTGGGAAAGAGCTTCGCTCAGACGCGGACTTTGCGGCCGCTCCTTGGTGAATCGGATGAAAAGGGCCAGCATCTGGTCGTACTTCTCCTCGGCCTTGTAGGCCTGGGCGGTGCGGAAGATGCCATACTCCAATAGTTTGGAATCGCGGCCGCTCACTTTGGCGTAGGAAGCCAGGCCCCGGGAGATTTCGCCCAGTGCCAGATAACAATCACCCAGGAGGTTGCAGGCCTCGTCATAAGGCGTGCTGTCCGGATAGGATTTGAGAAAAGCCTCCAATTCCTTGTATGCCTCGGTGAAAAGTTTTTGGTTGAAGAGGGCCTGTGCGCGGCGGTAGGTGGCGTCGGCTTGGTTCGTGCCCTTGGGGAATTTCTTGAGGTATTCCGCAAAAACTTCCCGGCTCTTGGGGTAATCCTTGTTGAAATGGGTGGCCATGGCCTCCCAGTAAAGGGCCTGTTCGGCAAAGGGACTGCGTCGCTGCCGTTCCTGGACCCCGGCCAGATGGGCCGCCGCTTCGGTGTTCTTGTTCTGCAGCAACAGGGTGTAACCCGCGAGGAAATCGCAGCGCGCGGCCTCGGGGAAATCGGGGAATTGTTCGGCCACTTGGCGGAACGTTTGCCCGGCTTCGGCGTAAGAACGCATGCGCTGGAGTGATTCGGCTTTCAGGTAAAGGACCGCCGGCAGCTGCTTGTCCTTGGGGAACCGCTTGGCAAAGTCATCCGCCGCCGCCACTGCCTCGTCCCACCGTTCCATCCGGGTCAGGCAGATCATCATGGTGTAACCGGCCGGGGCCAGCAGCGGCCCTTCGGGCATCTTCGATACCATGTGATGAAGGGCCAGATAAGCCTCGCGCGGACGTTCAAGTTCGTAGAAGCAACGGGCGATGCGGAACTGCAGGGCGGTGTCGTAATCCGGGATTTTACCCAACTGGGCCAGGTCTTGTCCGACTTGGGCGGCAAGATCCTTGAGTTGCAGCAGTTCGTATGAACCCGCGGACTGGGGGTTGGCTGAAAGCTTGGTGATCTGCGACTGGAGATTTTCCAGGCGGCCGGACTGGCGAGCCGAGATGCGCGGTTTGGACCAAACCCGCTGGAGCACGCCGAGGGCGGGGCGGTACTTGTCCTCTTCCATGAGTCGGTTGCCCAGATCAAGGGCCAGCAGGTGGTAGGCGGCAATTTTCCAGGCAGCCTCATCCTCGGGGTGGATGGAAGGGAGGAATTGGGCCGCGGCATCAAATTGGCCGGACTGGATCAGGGCGTGGAGACGGATAACAGCTACTTGGTAGGCAATGGCCGGCTTCCATTCGGTTTGTTTGGCGAAGTACTCGGCTGTCTCTTTGAACTTGTCCTGCCGCAGCAGGGCCAACCCCATGCTGAAACGCGCATCTTCGGAGCGGTTGCTGTGCGGATAGGCCTTCAGGAATTGTTCGAAAGCCTCATAAGCTTTTTTTCCATCGTCGAGTTTCAGTGCGCCGACTCCCCTCCAAAAAGTAAAATCTTCGGCCCTGCTCCCCTGCGGAAATTCGCGGAGGTAGCGCTCCACCGTGGTCATGGCCTCCCCGAATTTGCCCAACTGGATCTGGCAAACCCCGGTCAGCCGCAGGACATTTTCGCGCTGGGTGGCGGCTTCAGGCGAATTGCCATAGTCGGCGAGGAATCGGGAAAAAGCCTGTTCTGCCTTGGTGAAATCACCGGCCTGGTAGGCGGCTGAGCCGGTCTGGAGAAGATCCGCGGCTGACTGGGCCTGGAGATGGCCCGGCGGAAGCAGCAAGGCGGCCACAAAGGGGATCACAATCAGGAGCGGCCGGAAACGCAACATCTCGGGAAAGGATCAGCAGTAAATGTGCCGAATAGATGACAGCCAGGTCACAAACCGGACAGTATGGCCAGGTCCAAAACGACACTTAATTTGTTGGTTAGCAATAGCTTAGAAAAACCGAGAAGGCATGCGGCTCAGATATACTTCATGAAGGCGGTATAAACTTCGGAGGGGATATCGATGAGGCTGTAGTCCTTGGACGAGACAAAGAGGAGACCCTGTTTGCCTTTGCCGAGAACATTGTTGGCAGAATCAAAGATCTGGTGTTCCAGTGTGCAGAACTTCCGGTTCGTCTCGGACACCCGGATCTTGACCGTGATGGTGTCGAACTCACGGGCTTCCCGGACAAACTTGTGCTCGAAAGACCGGGTCAGGATGAAGAATTTGGTCGTCTTGAGATCGAAGTCCGGCATGACGGTATTGAAGAACAGCTCGCGCGTTTTTCCTACGAACATGGCATACATGCCGAAGTAAACATTCCCGACGGAATTGGTGTCGGCGTAAGTGGCGATGGTCGAATACACGAACCATTTGCCCTCGAAATGGCCCCCCAGTGGATGGACATGGGAGGGCGGCGAAACATCGCTCCCGGTGACGGCGGTGGCGGTGCGGGTGATGGCCCGGATGGCTGGTATTTCCGAGGCCGCCGCCTCCAGGACTTCACCCGCGCGCTCGGTCACCACGCGGAGAAGATCGGTATTGAAAACCAACCACACCACGTAGCCAATGGGCATGATCGAGCCCAGGATGAGCAGGACATTTTCGCTGCGGAAGTACCCCATGGAAAAAATCACGACGGAGATACTGGCCATGGAAAACATGCGTATCTGGGGCAAGGGGTGTTGCGAATTGGGGACAAAGCAGCGGGCGATGGCCAGGCAGGCGTAGCCCACGAAGAACGAGGCATAGAACACCATGAAGTATTCCAATTCCAATTTCACGATGTAGGCGACCAGGGTCGCCAATCCGGCGAAGGCGAAACTGGGGATGGGAGAACCGACCACCTGCTTGGGCACGATGGAAAGGAGCATGTTCTGGCTTTTCTCGGCATTGTGACCCAGGAACCATTTCAGAGCGACGTAACCACTGTCGAGTGTGGTCAGGATGCAGATGCCGAGAAACCCGTAGTAGGCCAGAGGCAGCAGGTCGTTCCCCTTCTCGTAGAAATTGCAGAAGTACTGGGTCACGAGGTCGTGGGCATAGTAAAAACTGTCGAGTCCCTTGTGGGCTTCAAAGAGACCTGTGCCGTTGCGGATGACCCAGTAGGCCATGCAACCATGGAAGAGCAGCAGGAGGAAAAAAATCGATCCCCCAAAGAAATACCCCAGACGGATGGAAGTGCGCTCCCGGTGGATCTGGATGGCACGCTGCCAGTGCTGCAAATCTAACCAAGGGCCCACCAATAAACCCACGGTCACCGGAATGGCATATCCCCAGTAACGCTGGGCCAGCCACTCATCGCGGAAAGGTTCCACCCATTTGAGGTCGCGGGGGAGGAAGGGGTCCAGATGGAAAAGGATGGTGCCCACGCATACAATCAGGATCAACCCCTGCACCAGGTGGCTGTACTTGATTTTCTGGATACCGAATTCCTCACCAAAAAGGCATCCGGCAGCCAGAATGACGAGAACCACCAGACAAAGGTAGAGGCCGAAGAGCGGACCGGTCGCCAGTTCCAAGGGGACGAAAAGGTAACGCACCAGGGCAAAGACCGAGAGCGTGATGGCCAAAATTTGGTATAGATAGAAGATCAGCCGGAACGGCTTGGCGAATTTTTCGAAAAACAGTGAAAGCGATTCCTGCCCCCCGGGGTGGCGGTCGGCCACGATCTGGGTGAAAAAACCAAAAAGCATCAATCCCAAGGCATTGGGAACGGCAAAAGTGAGCAGCCCTTTCAGGCCGAACATGTAGGTCATCTGGACGCTGAAAAACAAACCCAGGCCCCACATCCAAGCCAGTGCGATGGAATTCCCCCAGATAAACGCATTCAGTCCTCGAGCTTTGATCACAGGAGAAGAGTGAACCATCACCACCCCCCGCGGGCAAGGTTTCTCTGCCATTCCCAGCGTTCCAGTTTCCTACACCAGAATGTCACGTCACCGCCCGGTTTTGGGATTGCCGGAAAGGCGGAGGCTGACCTAGCTTGTGGCCATGGGGGTTGACTGGCTTCTTGGGCTTCTGCTGGGTTTGATCGCCTACATCCTGGCCCGCTGCATCATCGGTGGCTTGTATACCGTCGAACAAAACGAGCGCGCCGTCGTCACCTCCTTCGGCAAGGCCGAACGCATCGGCACACTCACCACGCTCGACGACCCCCTCAGTGAAACGCTCCCTCCCGAGGACCGCGAACGCTACATCTATCCCCAGGTTGCGGTGGTCGGACCCGGCGGTCCCTACTTCAAATGGCCGTGGCAGAAAGTCCGCAAGGTTTCCGTGGCCATCGAGACCATCAGCATCGCCTTCGATCCCCAGAGCCCGATGGCCAATAATGGCGGCAGCGTTCTCGAAGCCGTGACCAAGGACCAGCTCAACATCGGTATCACCGGCCAGCTCCGCTTCTACATCAGCGAACGCAACCTCTACGCTTACCTCTTCGGGGTCAAAAACCCCGTCGCCCACATCATGGGCTATTTCGTTTCCATCCTCCGCGAGCGCATCGCCAACTTCGCCGCCAAACGGGCCGATGACCTGGTCAACCTCCCCCCGTCAGCCGACGGAACGCCCGTGGCCGACGACGGCATCCGCTTCGAAGGCATCTCGATCAACGACCTCCGGAAAAACCTCAACGATCTGAACCTGCGCATGGATTCGGAATGCGCCTCCTCGGCGGCCCGTTACGGCATCGTGCTGGAAGCCTCGCTCATCACCGGCATGGATCCCCCACCCCAGGTCGACTCCGCCCTGGCCGCGATCAACACCGCCAACAACGAGGTTTCGGCCGACATCAGTTCCGCCCAGGCCCAAGCCGACCAGCGCATCGTCGAGTCGAAGAAGGCCGTGGAGATCCAAACCATGAAGGCCCAGGCCGAGGTCGAGCCGTTGCGCTGGCTTTCCGAGCAATTGCGCCAGCTCAAGGCCAGCGGTTCCGATGCCATCCCGGGTTACCTGCGCAACGTGCGGCTCGACCTGTACCGCCAGGCCCGCCACATCATCCTCGACCTGAAGAAATAACCATGATCGCCCTCCCCATCGCGTTTGTGACCTTCATCGTCTGCTGGATTGCCGTGCCGATTTTCTTCGGCCTGCTGCGCCTCTTCGGCTTTTACACCACGGTCGACGAGATGCAGAGCAAGGTCTACGTGCTCTTCGGCAGTGTGGTCCTGATCCTCAACGAACCGGGCCTGCATTCGCCCTTCCTTCGCCTCGGTCCCAGGGCCCTGATCGTGAACCTTTTCGGCACGGTGCACAATGTCGACCACCGCCTCGACCAGGAATACCTGCGCAGCCAGCCGGTCAATTCCGAGGAAGGCACCCCCATGGGCATCGGGGTCTGGTACGAAATGCGCGTCGGCGAACCGGTCGATTTCCTCTTCCGCAACACCGACCCGCGCGGCTCCCTGCGTGCCAATGTGGCCAACGCCACCGTCCGCTGCCTTTCCAACATGCCACTGGAGTCCCTTCTCGAGAACCGCCACAAAATGAGCCGCGTCGTGCGCGGAGAAGTCTCACCCAAATCGGAGTCCTGGGGCTACCAGCTCGGCTCGATCTACATCCGCAAGGTCCACTTCCGCGATGCCAACATGATCCAGCAGATCGAGCAGAAAGTGGTCAACCGCCTGCGCCAGGTCACCTCGGCCATCCGCCAGGTCGGTGCCAACCAGGTGGCCGTGATCAAATCCACCGCCGAAAAAGAAGCCGCTTCGGAGTTTGCCCGCGCCGCCGCCATGCGGCCTTTCCTCGTCGGCAAAGCCCTCCAGGAAATTGGCCAGGACAAGGAAATTCTGGAAGCGGTCTTCGAAATCCTGGAAACGCAGAACATGCTCGCGGGCGATGTCGAACTCACCCTCATCCCCACCGGGCAGAAGGAACTGCTCTCCTCGCTCCTGGCTTCACAAAGCCAGAAATTCAACCAACCCCACGAAGCCCGACACGCGCAAGACCACAGTTACCACCCCCCGGATCTCCATCCCAATCCGCCCCCGTTTCCCGACACCCACACCTGACCGGCCCGGACGGGCTGGATGGTGGAACCGAACAACCCATCCCCATGAAAACCCACCCCGGTGCCCTTCCCCTCCTCTTTTTGTTGCTCGCCACCTCTACGTGCGGGTGGGCGGATGAAACCAGCCATCTGGCCGCCGCGCGCGAATTGCTCCAGGTGACCCGCGCCGAACAGCTCTTGACCCAATCCCTGGGTCCGGTCGAAGACACCCAGCGCAGACTGGTGCAAAAGCTCACCACTTCGCTGGATGTCGAAACCGCCCAGAGGGTGGCGGACGAAATCCTGAAGGCCACGAACGAAATCGTGATGAAGGACCTCAGTTGGACCGCCATGGAAGTCCCCTACGCCCGTGCCTACATGAATGCGTTCAGCGAGGAGGATCTCCGCGTCATGAGCCAGTTTTACAAAAGCCCGTTAGGCCAGAAGGTATTGGACAAAACACCCGGATTGATGACGGACATCATCACCTTGACAACAGCCAAGACGGAGCAAGTCCTCCCGCAAATGCGCCAAGCCGCCGAAAAGGCCGCCGAGCAGGCACAAAAGAAAAAATCACCCCCCGTCCAGGCACAGCCCCAAGAAGCCGTCCCGGCTGCTTGATCCCGAACAATTCCACTGCTTCCTTGCAGCCATTGCCGATGACCGAGTGACAGCATCAGCGGGAGGCGAGGCTCCCGCCGAGCCGGTTCGGGGTCATTCTTCCAAGGACGGCTCAGCAGGAGCTTCGTCCTCCCTTAAGGAACTATTTCACGCACTCAATAGGATTTGGCATGACGGCCGGGCGATAGGATAGGACAGCCTGCGGCCTCCATATCTCATTCACAAAGTGGTGTGGGGCGGGAAGCCTTAAACTTCGCCCTCGATTTCGTCTTCCTGGTCGACTGAGACCACCGGGGCGATGCTGGTGAGTTTGTCTCCACTGTCCAGGGTGACCAACTTCACGCCCTGGGTGTTGCGTCCACACTCGCGCACCCCGGCCACGCTGATGCGGACCATCTGGCCCTTGAGCGTGGTCAGCATCATCTCGTCGCTGTCACGGACGGTCAGCACCCCGACCACGCGACCGGTCTTGTCTCCGGTCTTCATGGTGATGATGCCCTTACCGCCGCGCGACTGGGTGCGGTATTCATCGAAGCCGGTGCGCTTGCCGATGCCGTTCTCGCCCGCCACCAGGAGGGTGGCGTCGTTCTGGGCCATGGCGATACCGACAACCTTGTCACCCTTGTCGAGGCTGATGCCGCGGACGCCCCCGGCGGGACGTCCCATGCAACGGACATCGGATTCCTCGAAGCGGATGCTCATGCCCTCGGCGGTGATGAGCACGGGCTCCTGCTTGCCGTCGGTGAGTTTCACATCAATGAGCAGGTCGCCCTGCTCGATGCCGATGGCGATGATCCCCCCCGCCCGGGTGTTGGCGAAGTCCTTGAGGGCGGTTTTCTTGACCGTGCCCTGCTGGGTGGCGAAGAACAGGAACTCTTCCGATTCCCACGTGATGTCCTCGCCCTTGCCGTCGCGTTTGGATGGGATGCGGATGAGGGCGGCCACGGTTTCGCCGGTCTTGAGCGAAAGCACATTGGCGATCGACTTGCCCTTGGCATTGCGGCCCATGTCGGGAATGGAGTGGACGCGCTCGACGTAGGCCCGCCCGAGGTTGGTGAAGAACATCAGGTAGTCGTGTGTCGAGGCCGAGAAGAGGTGCTCGATGAAATCCGATTCCTCGGGTTTCTCGGATTCGCGCATGGTCATGCCGATGACCCCCTTGCCGCCACGCTTCTGGGCGCGGTAGCTGGAGACATTGGTGCGCTTGATCAGGCCGTTGTGGGTCATGGTGATAAGGACGGCCTCGTTGGCAATCAGGTCCTCGATGGCCATGTCGCCCTCGTCGGCGGCGAAGTCGGTGCGGCGCTTGGTGGCGTACTTCTCCTTCACCCGGCGCAGCTCTTCCTTGATGATGGAGAGCACGCGCGATTCCTTGGCCAGGATGTCCATCAAATCCTCGATCCGCTCCAGCAGTTCCTTGTATTCACCCTGGATCTTCTCCCGTTCCATTCCGGTGAGCTGGTAAAGACGTAGCTCGAGGATGGAATCGACCTGCTGCTCGGAGATGATGTAGCGGCCGCTTTGCAGACGTGACTCGTTGCGGATGGTGATACCGAACTTTTCCACGACTTTGCGGGGGAATTCGTAGCCGAGGAGCTTGAGACGGGCCTCGTCGCGGTTGCGGCTCTTCCGGATGATGTCGATGAAGTCGTCGAGGTTGGCCAGGGCGATGAGATAACCCTCCAACGTCTCGGCGCGGGCTTCGGCCTTGTTCAGTTCGAAGCGGGTCCGGCGCAGGATGACCTCGCGTCGGTGCTCGATGTAGCAGTTGATCAGTTCCTTGAGGTTGAGTGTCTTCGGGCGGCCGCCATCGATGGCCAGGACGTTGGCCGAGAAGGAGGATTCCAGCGCGGTGTGCTGGTAGAGCTTGTTGATGACCACCTTGGTCACGGCGTCACGTTTCAGTTCGACGACCACGCGGGTGTTTTCGTCCGATTCATCGCGCACATCGCTGACCTCGGCGAGGACCTTGTCGTTGGTGAGTTCGGCGATGCGTTTGACCAATTCGGCGCGGTTGACGTTGAACGGGATCTCGGTGATGACGATGACTTCCTTGCCCCCCTTGTGTTCCTCGGTGTGCATGCGGCCGCGGACCTTGATGCTGCCCTTGCCGCCGTTGAAGTAATTGCGCACTCCTTCCAGGCCGAGCACGGTGCAACCGGTCGGGAAATCCGGGCCCTTGATGTGCTTCATCAGGGCCTTGATGGTGATCTCGGGATCGTCGATCTGGGCGCAGATGCCGTCCACGATCTCGCCCAGATTGTGGGGCGGGATGTTGGTGGCCATGCCGACCGCGATGCCGGTGCCGCCGTTGACCAGGAGATTGGGAAAGGCGGCGGGGAAAACGACGGGCTCTTCCCGGGTTTCGTCGTAGTTGGGGACGAAATTGACCGTGTCCTTGTCCATGTCCTCCATGAGGAGGGCGCCGAGGTGGGTCAGGCGGGCCTCGGTGTAACGCATGGCGGCCGGGGGGTCGCCCTCGACCGAACCAAAGTTGCCCTGGCCGTCGATGAGGGTGTCGCGCATGGCCCAGTGCTGGGCCATGTGGACCAAAGTGGGATAAATGACAGCCTCGCCGTGGGGATGGTAGTTGCCCGAGGTGTCCCCGCAGATCTTGGCGCATTTCCGGTGTTGGCGTCCGGGGTAAAGGTTGAGGTCGTGCATGGCCAGCAGGACTCGCCGCTGTGAGGGCTTGAGTCCGTCGCGTACATCGGGCAGGGCGCGGGAGATGATGACCGACATGGAATAGTCGAGGAACGAGTTCTTGATCTCGTCGGCAACGTTGATGCGGTCGATGCGTTCACCCTGCGAAAACAGGGAGCTGGGGGGATCTTGATTGGCCATAGGTAAATTTCTGATTACTGATTTCTGAATGCTGAATGATTATGCGGTGGGGATCCCGAGGCGGGCAGCGGCGGCGAGCATGCGCTGGTCATTGCTCACGAGGGGGAAGTCCTGGTGGAGGTCGCAGACGGCGAGGTGGAGCGCATCCAATGCGTGGATTCCGACCGGCGGATGGCAGAGGGCGATCATTTGTTGGGCCTTTTGGAATACGGAGGGTTGGAAGGCGTGGAGGGTGAGGTCACCCTCGCGCACCCAAGTCGAGAAGAGATCCCAGGCGCGCTTGCGGTTCTCCGGGCGGAGATGGCCCCCGCGTTCCTGGCCGCAAAGGGCGGAGAAGACCTCGGTGAAGGCCAGATCGGAAGAATGCAGATCATGGCCTTCGACCAAGGCGGCATAATGGTCCGTGTCGCCTTCCGGGACCAGGAGTTTGACGATGACGCTGCTGTCCAGATACATCACCAGCCCCTGGCGTCCCGGTCGGCACGCACGATTTCAGTGGCGCTGGGCCCCGTGTTCATGGGCATGGAGCGGAGGTGCTCCCAGTCCACCTTGAAGGGTTTGCTTTTGGGCTTGTAGGGTATGAGGCGTGCCTTGGGCTTGCCATCCGCCGTCAGCACCACTTCTTCCCCGCTGGCAACCAAGTCCAGCAAACCGGACAACTGGGCTTTGGCCACGCGCACGTTGAATGTGCGGCCCACGCCGGGCAGCATCACGGCAGATTCCTGGATACGGCTGCTGCGCACCTCCCTTTTACCTTCCCTGTAGAGCGACTTGCTTTTCATGGGTCTAATGTAGTCCAGCGTGGTCACATCTCAAGACTAAATTTATTTCAGCGTGACTACACATCCAAGTTCCTGACATTGAGGGCGTTATCTTCGATAAATTGTCTGCGTGGCTCAACTTCATCGCCCATGAGCTTGCTGAACATTTCCTCGGCTTCGACGGCATCATCGATGGAAACCCTCAGCAGCTTGCGCTTGTTCGGGTCCATGGTGGTCTCGAAAAGCTCCTTGGCGTTCATTTCACCAAGACCTTTGAACCGCTTGATTTGGACCCCGCCCTTGCCGATTTCTTTGACCGAACTGAGGATCTCGGGGATGGCGAAGAGCGGCTTCACCTTGGCGTTGTCCCCCTCCCCTTCGATCATTTCGAAGAGCGGCTTGTCCGCGGCGCTGTAATGTTCGATTTCCAGTCCCTTCTTGGCCAGTTTGCCCAACAACTCGCTGATGGCTTTGGTTTCGTGGAGTTCGACCAGCTTGAATCGGCGGCGGGGCTTGTCCTTGGCGTCTTTGGCATCCTTGGATTTGGCCGCAGGTTCCTCCTCCTTCTCGGAAGGTTGTTCGAAGATGGGCAAATCGGGATTGGCCTCGGCGAACTTGCTCAATTGGGCGTCGGTGACGAAGTAGTGCACCGACTCGTTGTTCCCCTCGCGGATCTTGACCAGGTGGCGGGGAAGTTCGTGGCTCTTGGGGTCGCGGTGTTCCAAGTATTGGGCAAAGTCCCCGCCGTGCCCGGCCATGGCCTTGCTGAACTTGTCCAGGCTGTTGAGCAGTTCGAGGATCTCCATGAGCTGCTTGGAGTTCAGTTCCTTCTTGTCGGCCAGATTGCGCAACCGCACATCCTCGCAGCCCAGTTGGATGAGGATCTTGTTCAGGGCGTTGTCGTCGTCGACGTATTCCAGCCGTTTGCGCCGGAGGACGGAATAGAGCGGGGGTTGGGCGATGTAGATGAAGCCGCGCTTCACCAGTTCGGGCATCTGGCGATAGAAGAAGGTGAGGAGAAGGGTGCGGATGTGGGAGCCGTCGACGTCGGCGTCGGTCATGATGACGATCTTGTGGTAACGCAGGCGGTCGATTTTGAAGGCCCCCTCGCTCTCGCCGTCGCCGATGCCGGTGCCGACGGCGGTGATCATGGTGCGGATTTCATTGTTTTCCAGCACCTTGTCCAGACGGGCCTTCTCGACGTTGATCAGCTTGCCGCGGATGGGAAGGATGGCCTGGTGCTGGCGGTCGCGGCCCTGCTTGGCCGAGCCGCCGGCGGAGTCGCCCTCGACGATGAACAACTCGGAATCCTCCGGATTGCGGGAAGAACAGTCGGCCAGCTTGCCGGGGAGTCCGCCGCCGGACATGGCCGTCTTGCGCACGGCTTCGCGGGCCTTGCGCGCGGCCTCGCGTGCGCGCGCCGCCGTCAGTGACTTGTCGATGACCTTCTTGGCCACGCCGGGGTTGGCGTCGAAAAACATCATCAAGGCCTCGTAAGTGGCGGAGGACACCATGCTCTCCACTTCCGGCGAAAGCAGCTTCACCTTGGTCTGCGATTCGAACTTGGGGTCGGTGTGCTTGATGGAAATGACCGCGGTCAGGCCCTCGCGGACGTCATCACCGGAAATGCTCGGGTCCTTTTCCTTGAGGAGATTGTTCGATTTGGCGTATTGGTTGATCGAGCGGGTCAAGGCGGTGCGGAAACCGACCAGATGGGTGCCACCGTCGGGGTTGTGGACGGTGTTGGTGTAACAAAACACCAGATCGTTGTAGCCGTCGTTGTATTGGAGCACGGCCTCCAGATGGATCTCGACCTTCTTCTCATCCATCGCCACCTCGGCTTCGCGGCGGATGGAAATCGGCTTGGCATTGACGACGGCCTTGGATTTGTTGAGTTGTTTGACGAACTCTTCCACCCCGTCCTTGTAGAGGAATCGTTCCTCAGCGTCGGTGCCCCGTTCGTCCTTGAAGACGATTTCCAACCCGGAATTGAGGAAGGCCAGTTCGCGCAGGCGCTGGGCGATCCGCTCGGACTTGAATTCCACCGTCTCGCGGAAGATCTCCGCGTCGGGCTTGAAGGTGATGAGTGTACCGGTCTGCTTGGACTTGCCGATGACCTCGAGTTTTTTGATCGTCTTCCCGCGCTCGAATTCCATGTGGTGGACCTTGCCATCGCGGGAGACCTCGACCTCGAACCATTCGGAAACGGCGTTGACGCACTTGGCGCCGACGCCATGGGTGCCGCCGGAGAACTTGTAACCTCCCTGGCCGTATTTGCCGCCGGAGTGGAGCGTGGTCAGGACCATTTCCACCCCGGGAATCTTGTACTGCGGGTGGATGTCGACCGGGATACCGCGGCCGTTGTCACGGATGGAAATCGAACCGTCGACGTGGATGGTGACCTCGATGCGCGAGCAAAAACCGGCCAGGTGCTCGTCGACCGAGTTGTCTAACACTTCGGAAACGCAATGATGGAGCGCCCGCTCGTCCGTGCCCCCGATGTACATCCCGGGCTTTTTCCGGACCGCCTCCAAGCCTTCCAACTTGCCCAGTTTCGAGGCGTCATAATTCACATTTGATACGCCGGTGTTAGGTCGCTTGTCCGCATCTGCCATAAGGGTCAATTGTCACAAATCGGGGACGTGTCTGCAACGGTTTTTTGGGGTTTTGGTCCATTTTAAGGCCTTTTCCAACAAGGGTTTAGAAATGGGCGATCCAACTTCATCCGCCCCGCTGGGATCCACGGGTTTTCAACCGCAGTGGGCGCTTGGAAAACCCCTACACGCAGGAAGGAAACCGGGAAAATGCGCCAACGCCGCCAGTCCCCCGTCTCCGCATCGGTCATGCGGAGACGGGATGGTTTACATGCGGGGCAGGGCCGGCCGCAGGATTAGCTGCAGCCGAGACTGGCGCCGCAATTGAGGCAGGTGGCGCAGGATCCGGTGTGCTTGATCTTGCTGCTGCCGCATTCCGGACAGGTGATGCCATCGCGGAAGCGGATGGTCAGTTCGTCGCCTTCCTCGCCTTTGGACGAGGCCGAAGCGGACTTGAGCATGACCGTGCGGTGGTGCTGGACCTGGGGGTCGCCCTCGATGGCCAGGTCGGCCACGGGTTTGTTGAGGGCTTTTTTCTCCGCCTCGGCCACTTCCTTCAAAGGAAGTTCCTGCTGGTGGGCGTTGGGGGAATTGGCTTCGCGGTAACCCTCGATGAACTGGTTGCCCAGCCACCGGAAGATGTAGTCGATGATCGATTTGGCGATCGGGATGTCGGGGTTTTTGGTGAAGCCGCTGGGTTCAAAGCGCGCATGGGCGAATTTCTTGACCATGGCTTCGAGGGGGACACCGTATTGCAGTGAAAGCGAAGTCAGCGTGCCGATGGAATCCATCAGGCCGCCGATGGTGCTGCCCTCCTTGGCCATGGTGACGAAGAGCTCCCCGGGTTGTTTGTCGTCAAAAAGGCCGACGGTGAGGTAGCCCTCGTGGCCGGCGATGTCGAACTTGTGGGTGATGGAGATGCGGGTGTCGCTCATGCGGCGGCGCACCGGAAGCGGGATGCCGGCTTCCTTGGCCAACTCGACCGCGACCGTCTCTTCCTTCGAACCCATGTCCTTGGTCTTTTTGACGTTCAAGGGTGCGGAGCGCTTGGAACCGTCGCGGTAAATGGCGATGGCCTTGAGGCCCATCTTCCAACCCTGGATGTAGGTGTCCATGATGTCCTCGACGGTGGCTTCGTGCGGCAGGTTGACCGTTTTCGAGATTGCCCCGGAGAGGAAGGGCTGGGCCGCGGCCATCATGCCGATGTGGGCCTGGAAGCCGAGTGAACGCTTGCCGCGAGCGGGCTTGAAGGCGCAGTCGAAGACACCCACATGGGCGGGCTTGAGGCCGGAACGCACCCAGGCGCCATTTTCCTCCACATCTTCGATAGTATCAAATTTTTCGATGTGGGCGACCACGCCCTGAATTTCCTCTTCCGAGTAGCCCAGGTTCCTCAAGGCTGCCGGAACGGTGTTGTTGACGATCTTGAGCATCCCGCCGCCGGCCAGGAGCTTGTACTTGACCAGGGCGATGTCGGGCTCGATCCCGGTGGTGTCGCAATCCATCAGGAAGCCGATGGTTCCGGTGGGGGCAAGCACGGTGACCTGGGCGTTGCGGTAACCATGTTCGCGACCGAGGTCCAGGGCGCGGTCCCATGCGTGCGCGGCGGCCAGCCGGAGTTCATCCGGGCAGCTGGGGTCGATTTCGAGGACGGCCTGGCGGTGCAGGGAAATCACCTCGAGCATGGATTCAACATTGTCCGGGGCCAGCGGCTTCGGGATCGAGGGGATGGCCGCATCGTGGTACCCGGGGAAAGGCCCCACCTGCGCGGCGAGTTCGGCACTGACGGCATAGGCGGTGCCGGTCATGAGGGCGGTGATGGCGCCGGCCAGTCCGCGCCCCTCATTGGAATCGTAGCTGTGACCGTAACTCATGATGAGCGAACCCAGATTGGCGTAACCAAGGCCGAGCGTGCGGTAGATGTGCGAGTTCACGGCGATGGGGTCGGTCGGATAGCTGGCCCGGTCGACCAGGATTTCCTGCGCCGTGATGAGCAATCGCACCGACGCGCGGAAACGGACTGTGTCGAACGATCCATCAGGCCGCTTGAACTTCATCAAGTTCATCGAGGCCAGGTTGCAGGCCGTGTCGTTGAGGAAAAGGTACTCGGAGCAGGGGTTGGTCGAGTGCTGCCGGTCGGTACCCTTGCAGGTGTGCCACTTGTGGATGGTGTCGTCGAACTGCATCCCCGGGTCGCCGCAGATCCAGGTGCCCTCGGCGATTTTGCGCAGGAGTTCACGGGCCTTCTTTTTCTCGACCGGCGCGCCGTCGCGCACCGCCTTGGTCCACCACTCGCCGTCGTGGATGGCCGCTTCCATGAAGGCATCGCTGGCCCGCACGGAGAGGTTTTCGTTCTGGTACATGACCGAACCGTAGGCCTCGCCGTTGAAGCTGCCGTTGTAACCCTGTTCGATGAGGGCCCAGGCCTTCTTTTCTTCCTTCTGCTTGCAATCGATGAATTCCTCGATGTCGGGGTGCCAGTCCTTGAGGGTGTTCATCTTGGCGGCGCGGCGAGTTTTGCCGCCGGATTTGACCACGTTGGCGATCTGGTCATAGACCTTGAGGAAGGACAGAGGACCGCTGGGGCGCCCACCCCCGCTCATTTTCTCACGCGTGGAACGCAGGGTGGACAGGTCGCTGCCGGTGCCGGAGCCGAACTTGAACAACATGGCCTCGCTGCGGGCCAGTTCCATGATCGATTCCATGTTGTCGTCCACGCTCTGGATGAAACAGGCACTGCACTGGGGGTATTCGTATTGGGTGGGAGCACGCTCCGCTTGGCCGGTTTCGCGGTTGAAATAGAAATTGCCGCGGCTGCTGTTTTTGCCGATGCCGTATTGGTGGAAGAGGCCGACGTTGAACCAAACCGGTGAGTTGAAGGCGGCGTGTTGGTTGACGCACAGCCAGAGCAACTCCTCGTAAAAGACCTCCGCATCCGCGTCCGAGGCAAAATAACCGTCCGCCAATCCCCAGTCCGCGATGGTGCGGCAAACGCGGTGCACCAATTGGCGGATGGAATTTTCCCGCCCACCGTGGGCCGGATCCGTTCCCTGCGAGATGTCTCCGTAAAAATACTTCGAAACCGCGATCTTGGTCGCCAGGATGCTCCAGGACTTCGGCACTTCCACATTCTCCTGCTTGAAGATCACCTTGCCGGAGTCGTCCGTGATCTCGGCCGTGCGGAGTTCCCATTCGATCTCGTCAAAGGGATGCAACCCGGCCCGGCTGAAGCAACGTTCGAACTTCATGCCCTCGCCGACTCCTTTGAGACCCAATCGGGCCAAACGATTTTGCGATGGGGCACTTACGTCGACGGCGGTGGTGGGTTGAATCATGGCGGAATCTCCTTTAGTCGTTGATTTCCAAGGGTTAATTATTTTATCGGAAATTGTTTAGAATCTGACTTAAACCATACTATATGTATAAGCAGGGAATGACCATACTACCACATGTTGTGGTGTCAACGATAATCCAACATTTGCCAGCAGGGGGCTGGTGAATCGTGACAAAAGCTCCCGTGGCAAGAGAAAAAAGGCTCATTTCGCACTTTCAGTAAAAATCGCCATTGCATAGGGGGGCATCCTTCGATTTCATGGTCCCCCATGCGTATGCGAACCCGGGCCCGGAAAGTCATCGATCTGGAAATCGCCGGACTCCGCGCCCTTCGCGCCAAGCTCGACCCCTCCTTTGATCTTGCCGTCACCTGCCTCATGGAGACCTGCCGTCGCGGGGGAAAAGTCATCGTGGTGGGGGTCGGCAAGTCGGGCCACATCGGCGACAAAATCGCGGCCACCCTGACCAGCACCGGGTGTCCCGCCGTGGTGCTCAACGCCCTCAACGCCACCCACGGCGACCTCGGTGTAGTCGGCAAGGCCGATGTCATCCTGGCTTTGAGCTTCAGTGGCGAAACCGAAGAATTGCTCCGGATCCTGCCCAGTCTCAAACGCGCAGCCTCCTCCTTGGTGGGCATCACGGGCAATGCGCGTTCCTCCCTGGCCCGCAATGCCGACATCCATCTCCATGTCCCTGTCAGCAGGGAAGCCTGCCCGCTCAACCTGGCCCCGACCACCAGCACCACCGCCATGCTCGTATTGGGCGATGCCCTGGCCATGGTTCTGCTCGAGGCCCGTGGTTTCAAGAAAGAGGAATTCGCCCGCTTCCACCCCGGAGGCTCGCTCGGACGAAATCTGCTCCTCGGTATCCGCGATGTCATGCGTCCGATTGAGCAGGTGGCCGTTTGCCGGGAAAACACCCCGGTGCGCGACGCCCTGGCGGAAATCACCCGCAAGCGATGTGGCGCCGCCATCATCATCAATTCACGGGGCACACTCGCCGGCATCTACACCCAGGGCGACTTCACCCGCGGCTACCAAAAAAGCGAGGATGTCGGACGCCTCGCCGTCGGCAAGGTCATGACCGCCAAACCCATCCGCGTTCAGGTTGACAAGCTCGCAGTCGACGTGCTCAATATCCTCTCCCGTCACAAGATCAACGACCTTCCCGTCGTCGACCGGCGCAACCATCCCGTCGGTCTGATCGATGTCCAGGACCTCACCAAAGTGAAGCTTTTGTAATCTTCCAACCCCCAGAAAGAAAGAACCACATGGCCAGCTGCAACGCAAACGACCTCAAAAAGGGCATGGCGATCCGCCACAAGGGCGACATCTGCATCGTGCTCGACACCCAACACCGCACTCCCGGCAACCTCCGTGCCTTCGTCCAGGCCTCCCTCCGCTCGATCAACACCGGGCGGTCCTCCGACGAACGCCTCGGCTCCACCGACAAGGTCGAAATCGTCGACGTCCGGCGCGAAAAATGGGACTTCTCCTACAAGGACCAGGCCGACTGGGTCTTCATGAATCCGGAAACCTACGAGAACATCACCCTCACGAATGAAATCGTCGGCGATGCCAAGAATTACCTGACCGAGAATTGCCGCGTGGACGTCGTCTTTGTCGAGGGCCGGGTGGCGGAAATCGAGCTTCCCCCCACGGTCCTGCTCAAGGTCACCGAATCGGCCGAGGGCGTCCGCGGGGATTCCGCCAACAACGTCCAGAAGCCGGCCCTGGTCGAAACCGGGCTGAGCATCCAGGTGCCGCTCTTCATCAAGGAAGGCGAGATGGTCAAGATCGACACCCGCACCGGAAAATACCTCAGCCGGGCCTGATCCCGATCGGCAGCACCCCGACAAGACCACGGCGCAGGACGCTGGGGGATGGCGGAGAAAATTCCTAACTAGTGTTCAGCGCAAAGGCGCGAACTGGACCCGCCCCACCCCCGCCTCGGAGCACGACTCCAGGGCGCCCATGACCGTCTCATGGGGCGTGGCTGGTTCCGGCCGGATCAGCACCAGGGCGGGCTTCAGGGAGGCAAGGCGCTCCCCCAGTTCCGCCGACGTCAATTCCCTGCCGCCCAGGCGGCACCTGCCGTTGACCAGCAAATCAACCACCAGTGGACGGTCCACAGTGGAGGCGCGCTCGAAGAGAAACGTCGGGAGCTTGAGGCCCAGGTGCTGCTCGAAGGTCCCCAGAGCGGAACCCCCGGCAAAGAAAGCCACCATCACGATGATGACGTTGATCATCGGGGCGATCTGGGGCGTGGGCGCCGCATCGTCATCCGCCAAAATCCGCCTGTGCCCAATCCTACTCCTGCTCATGACCCGCCCCCCTTCTCCTTCTTGCCGGGCCGTTCCATGGCAAACAACACATCGACCACCCCGGCTTCGCCCGCCGCCCGCATGATTTCCTCCACCCGCCAGTAAGGCGTCGTCCGGTCGGCACGGATCAGGACACGGAATTCCGCCCCCTGTCCGCGTAGCCGGTTGGCGGTGCGCATCCGTTCCCGGATCAAAGGAACCAGGTCGCGGGCACGGGCCACCGGCACCTGGTCGGCCAGAATCCGCCCGCCTTCCCGTTCCAGTTGCAAGACCAATCCCGCCACCCGGGAATCCCCCGGACCCTCCCGGCGGGCCCGGGGCAGGGCCAGGTCGGCCGGTTGGCGGGCATACTCAAACGTGGCGGTCGCGACAAAAAAAACCAGCATGGTCATGAGGATGTCGACCATGGCGGATACTTGGAATTCCGGGGCGTCGCCCGGCTCGTCAACCACCGCCCGGCGCGACCTCATGCCGCGGGCGCGGCGGGTTCCGCGTGTTCCGGGGCCACCGGCGCCCCGTATGGCAGTGCGTCCACCAGGTCGAAAACTTCCTTTTCCGCCGTGGCCAGTGAATCTGCCAGGTGATTCTTGAGGATGTAGTAGGCCACAAAGGCGGGAATGCCGACCACCAATCCCCCCGCCGTGGTGACCAACACCTCGGAGATGGCGGCGGAAAGTCCGGTCATGTCCGCCACGCCGGAGTGGCCCAGATTTTCAAAAGCCTTGATCATCCCCATGACCGTGCCCAACAGACCCAGCATCGGCGCGGTCACCCCGATGGCGGACAGGTAATTCAACCACCCGCGCATCCGGGTTGCATGAACATGCAGCACATCGGATGCCGCATCCCGCGCCGCCTCCTGCCCCTTGGAAAAACGGCCCAGGGCGGCATCCATGGCCGAGGCAAAAAGATCCTTCCGGCTGCGGCTTTCCCCATGGGCCCGCGCCAGATCCCCTTCCCCGACCCAGCGGTGCAACTCGCGATGGGTCTCAGCGGGAACCAACTCTCCCACCCGGAAACGCCGCCAGGCCTCGACCACCACGGCCACCAGGAGCATCGACTGCAACAACAACAACCACATCACCGGTCCGCCGGCCTGGAAGACTTCTCCCAGGGTGCGACCCTTTTCCGCCGCCTGCGACTCCGTCACAGGGGCCAGGAACAGGATGAACGAGGCGGCGGCAGCCGCCGACCGCCTGACGGATCGGAACATGATGCGTCAATTGACAAAGAGATCTTTGTTCTCTTTGCGCAGGGCTTCAGCTTCCGCCAAGGCCAGCTTGGCGCGCTTGGCCGGTTTGTGATAGAGGGACGAAACCGTCAAAAAGGACTCGTAGGCCTTGGCCTTGTCACCCTTGGCTTTGTAGATGATCGCCCGGTTGTAAAACAAATCCCCCAGGATCTGCATCGTCCGGGCATCGGGTGCCGCCGTCTGTGGCACGGCTTTCTCCACTTCGGCCAACAAGGTCAGTGCCTCATCGTAATTCTTCTTCGCCGAAAGGGAGGCGGCCTTGCTGATCATCCCCTGGTAACGGAAGATGCTGTTGGGATAGGACTTCACGATCTTGTCGGCCAACTGCTCGCTGTCGAAGGTCTTGCCCGTCTTGGCCAGGGCATCCGCCAGGTAGGCTGCCGCTTGGGGAACCCAGGGCGAATCAATCCCGAGAAACTTGTCCACCAGGGGCTTGAGCAGGTCCACCCCCTCGGCGTAGCGCTCCTCCGACACCGCAGCGACTCCTTTGGCGAATTCTGGACGCTCCCCCAGTTCAACCTTGGAGAGCGTGGCCGCCGGGTACGGGACCGTCCCCTTGTCGTTCTTGAAGGTGACTGCCCCACTGGCTGGATCGTAGGCTGTGATTTCCCCGTTGGATGGCGAACCATCCTTCAATACGATTTTATCTTGCGCCTGGGCGGCGTGGCTGGCAATCAGGAAGGCCGCCAACGTCACGGGCCAGGTCCATCGGCGCTGGACTTTGATCATGAACCATTTGTGCCCCGCACCTCTGAAATAACAAGAGAAAATCCTTCCCATGCTCACCTTCCTCAGTCAAAAACTCAAATTCATCCTCGTTTTCGTCCTGGTCATCATCGCCGTCTCCTTCGTTTTCTTCGGCAATTGGTCCGGCAACGGCCGCAGGGGCGGCGCCACTTTCGCCGCCAAAATCAAGGGCCGCCCGGTCAACCTGACCGAATACCAGAATGCCATCCGCGCCTCCCGCATCGCCTACACCCTTTCCACTGGCCGCATCCCCGGCTCGGGCGATGAAGCTGGCCGCGAAATCTCCCAACAGGCCTGGCTCCGCCTGTTGTTGCTCGAAGAGATCCACCAGGCCGGACTGGCCATCAAGCCCGAGGAAGTCCAACTCAACATCCGCAACTCACCCCTTTTTCAAGACCCGGAAAAGAAGACCTTCTCGCCGGAAAATTTCAAAAAATTCCAGGATTTCGTCCTCAACCCCCAAGGAGTCGGCTTGGAACGATTTTTTGAGATCATGCGGGAACAGGTGCTGATCGAAACCTGGATGCAGTCCCTCCAGGACACCGTGGTCGTCCCCCCCTCCGAAGCAGACGCCGCCTTCAAGAACTACTTCGCCCCGGTCAACATGGAGTACCTCCAGCTCTCACCCGAGTCTTTGGCCGGCAAAATCGAGACCAACGACGGCATCCTGCGCGCCTTTTACGAGAAACACTCCGACCGCTTCGCCCTCCCGGAACAGCGCAAGGTCGAATACGTGCTCTTCAAGCTCCCGCCCGCCCCCAAGGACCAATCCGCGGATGAAACCGCCAAAACCCGCCGCGCCCTCGGCGAAAAAGCCTATCAATTCACCGAACCTTTCTACAACGCCATGGAAAGCAACGCCCCGCTTCCCGACTTCGCCGCCCAGGCAAAGGGAGCCGGACTCGAGGTCCAAACCTCGCCTTACTTCGCCAAAGAGGGCTTTGTCATCCCCGGGCCTTCCGGCACCTCGCTGGCCCAGTTGGCCTTCACCCTCACCCCGGCCAAACCGGTGAGCGATTATGTCCAGATCAACGAAGGCTTTGCCGTCCTGCGCCTGAAGGAAGTGCAGCCCCCAACACTCCGGCCCTTCGACTCGGTCAAAGACGACGTCCGCAAGGCCTTCCTGGAGAATGAGACCAACCTCCGTGCCCAGGCGGCCATCGAGTCCCTGACCGCCAAGCTCAAACAGGAATTGGCCGCTGGCAAGACCTTCGCCCAGGCCGCCGCGGCCGCCGGTCAATCCCCGGCCAAACTTCCCGCCTTCGTCGTCGCCAGCCCGGATCCGAAATCAGCCCAGACGGCCCTGCTGAACGCCGCCCGCTACCGCTCGATCCAGCTCCAACCCGGACAAATCTCCGACCCCACCCCGTTGGAGGGCAAAGTGGTCATTTTCCACCTCGCTTCCCGCGGCGAACCCGATGCGGCCAAGCGCGCCGAAGCCCTGCCCCGCGTCACCGCGGAACTGGCCCAGGAAAACTCCCGGCGGGCCCGCGACCTCTACTTTGCCTCCCTCATCGAGGCCAAAGGAACCCAATTCCCCGGCAATTTGTTCGGCGGTAATTGACCCGCCGTGTCTTTTTTCCTCAACCTCACCCGCGGCAACGAGATCGGGGCCAATAGCTACTACCTCGAGGCGGATGGCCGGGGCGTGGTTTTTGATGCCGGCATGCACCCCAAGGCCGAAGGCTCCCTCGCCCTGCCCAACCTCGACCTTCTGAAACGTCGCAACGTCGACGCCCTGTTTCTTTCCCACGCCCACCACGACCACGTCGGCGCCCTTCCGCTCCTCCAGGACCACTACCCGGAAACCTCGGTCTTCATGAGCGAGCCGACCTACCATCTGGCCGGCCCCCTGCTCCACAATTCCGTCAACGTCATGAAGCGCCAGCGGGAGGAGAAACGCATCGTCGAATACCCCCTTTTCACCCACCGCGACATCGACGACTGCTCCACCCGCTGGCAGGCCTGCCAACTCAACCGCCGCTGGTCCATCCAGGGCTTCCCCATCGATGCGGACGACCCGGATCCCCACACCTTCCAGATGCACCATGCCGGCCACATCCTCGGCTCCACCGCCATCGACCTGACCCTCGGCCGGCGCCGCATCCTCTACACCGGCGACATTTGTCTACACGACCAGACCCTCATGGGCCGTGCCCAGTTGCCCGCCTCCGGGATCGATACCCTCATCATAGAAACCACCCGCGGCGCCCAACCCAAACCCGATGGCTTTTCCCGCGAGCAATCGACCGACAACCTCCTCCAAGCCATCCGCGAAGTCTTCGATCGCGGCGGTTCGGTGCTCATGCCCATCTTCGCCATGGGCAAGACCCAGGAACTCCTCGCCTTGCTCCACCACGCCAACCGCCGCGGCCTCCTGCCCTACGAAAAACTCTGGATCGGAGGCCTGGGCAAGGTCTTCACCCAGATCCACGACCGTTTGGCCGATATCGCCCAGCGCCAGTTGCCGCGCCTCCAGATCCTCGACGACATTTCCCCCGAGGTCTTCGACCTCAAGGAATCGGGCCGCTTCAAGCCCCAGCCCCGTCACCTCTACCTCCTGCCCTCGGGCATGATGACCGAACACACCACCTCCAACCGTGTGGCGGAAAAATTCCTCACCCGCCCCGAACATGCCGTCTTCTTCGTCGGCTACAGCGATCCCGATTCGCCCGCCGGCATCCTGCGCCGCACCCCGCCGGGGGAATCCGTCCGGCTCAACATCGACATGGATGATGTGGCCGTCCGCTGCCCCGTCCGGCACTTCGACTTCACTTCCCATGCCTACCGCGAGGACATCCTGGAATACATCGGGCGCCTCCAACCCCGCCTCTGCTTCCTGGTCCACGGTGATGCCCCCGCACTGGCTTGGTTCGAGGCGGAATTGCACCGCCGCCATCCCGCCATGCGCGTCGTCATCCCCAAGCCGGGCGAGCAAGTTCCCCTCGACTGAACGGCCCCCGCAGCCCGCAGACGGCGATTCCCAGCCCCGTTCTCTCTGCCCTCTTCTCCTTCAAACCGGGAATTCCCCTCCACGCACCTTGCACGTTGCGCCCATTCGGGTTAATGGCACCCGTAAATGAACTACTATCCGCGTCTTTTCCCGCTTTCCACACGTCTCCGCCCGTTTTCCGTTTGACGCTTCCCCCTGCCCTTCCTAGTTTTTTCATGGCCTTGGCAAGCCAACCCAACCCCGCCAACAATTCATTATCAGGAGTTCTTATGATCAAAGTCGGTATCAACGGTTTCGGACGCATCGGACGCATGGTTTTCCAGGCTCTTTGCGACCAGGGCCTTCTCGGAAAAGAAATTGACGTCGTCGCCGTGGTCGATGTCGCCACCGACGCCGATTACTTCGCCTACCAGATGAAGTACGACTCCGTGCACGGCAAATTCAAGCACACCGTCACCACCGAGAAAAGCGCCCCCGGACTCGAAGAAGCCGACGTCCTCGTGGTCAACGGCCACAAGATCAAATGCGTCGCCGCCACCCGCAACCCCTCGGAACTCCCCTGGGGCAAACTCGGCGTGGATTACGTCATCGAATCCACCGGCCTCTTCACCGACTCTGAAAAAGCCCAGGGCCACATTGCCGCTGGCGCCAAAAAAGTCATCATCAGCGCACCCGGCAAGGGCGATGTCAAAACCCTCGTCATCGGGGTCAACCACGAGGAGTACGACGCTTCCAAGCACCACATCGTCTCCAACGCCTCCTGCACCACCAACTGCCTCGCCCCGCTCGTCCACGTTCTCCTCAAGGAGGGCTTCGGCATCGAAACCGGCCTCATGACCACCATCCACGCCTACACCGCCACCCAGAAGACCGTCGATGGTCCCTCCAAAAAGGACTGGCGCGGCGGACGCGCGGCGGCCATCAACGTCATCCCCTCCACCACCGGGGCCGCCAAGGCCGTCGGCGAAGTTCTCCCCTCCACCAAGGGCAAACTCACCGGCATGTCGTTCCGCGTTCCCGTGGCCGATGTTTCCGTCGTCGACCTGACCTTCCGCTCCGTCAAAGACACCTCCATCGAGGAAATCGACGCCGCCCTCAAAAAAGCATCGGCCTCCTACCTGCAGGGAATCCTCGGTTTCACCGATGAAGAACTGGTCTCCAGCGACTTCATCCACGACAGCCGTTCCTCCATCTACGACTCCCTCGCCACCCTCCAGAACAACCTCAAGGGCGAAAAACGCTTCTTCAAGATTGTTTCCTGGTACGACAACGAGTGGGGTTACTCCAACCGCGTGGTGGACCTCGTCCGCTACATGGCTTCGAAGAAGTAATTCGATATTCCAAATGCGGAATGGGGAATGACTGAAAAAGCCGATGCCGTCCTGGAGAAATCCTGCCGGTTCGCCCGCTCAGTCATCCCCATTGCGCGGGAATAACCAACCAAGGGGCGTTCAGAACTGTTTCCTGCATCTTTTTCTGTGGGTGGAACGGATGATTCCCCTGGAGATTCCAGCCGCCATCACCAAAACCACCGCAGGAAAATCTTAATTCACCATTCCCAATTTCAAATTTATATGAAAAAAACCGTTCGAGACATCCACCTCAAAGGCAAACGCGTCATCATGCGCGTCGACTTCAACGTCCCGCAGGACAAGAAAACCGGCGAAATCACCAACACCGCCCGCATCCAGGCCGCCCTCCCCACCATCCAATACATCCTCGAACAGGGCGCGTCTTCCCTCGTCCTCATGAGCCACCTCGGCCGCCCCGATGGCAAGGTCGTCGAAAAATTCTCCCTCAAGCCGGTCGCCTCCAAATTCCAGGAACTCCTCGGCCGCCCCGTCACCTTCCTCCACGACTGCGTCGGCCCCGAGGTCGAAAAAGCCTGCGCCGCCCCCGCCCCCGGCACGGTCATCCTCCTGGAAAACCTCCGCTTCCACATCGAGGAAGAAGGCAAGGTCAAGAATGAGGACGGGACCTCGACCAAGGCCGACCCGGAGAAAGTCCGGGCCTTCCGCGAAAGCCTGACCAAACTCGGCGATGTTTACGTCAATGACGCCTTCGGCACCGCCCACCGCGCCCACTCCTCGGTCGTCGGCGTCTGCCTCGCCGACCGCGTCTCCGGCTTCCTCATGGAAAAGGAACTCAACGCCTTCGCCGCCGTCATCGACCACCCCCGCCGCCCGCTCCTCGCCATCCTTGGCGGCGCCAAGGTGGCCGACAAAATCCCCCTCATCAGCAGCCTCATCGACAAGGCCGACGAAATCATCATCGGCGGCGGCATGGCCTTCACTTTCAAGAAGGTCCTCAACCAAATGCCCATCGGCGAAAGTCTCTTCGACCCCGAGGGCGCCAAGATCGTCCAGGAACTCGTCGACAAGGCCAAAGCCAAGGACGTCCAGATCCACCTGCCCGTCGACTTCCTCTGCGCCGACAAATTCGACCCCAACGCCAACACCCGCCCCGCCGACGACACCACCGGTATCCCCGATGGCTGGCAGGGCCTGGACTGCGGGCCCAAAACAGGCGCCCTCTTCTGCGCCGCCATTGCCCGCGCCAAAACCATCATCTGGAACGGCCCGGCCGGGGTCTTTGAATTCGACAAGTTCGCCGGTGGCACCAAGGCCATGGCCGCCGCCATCGCCGAAGCCACCGCCAGCGGCGCCACCACGGTCGTCGGCGGCGGCGATACCGCCACCGCGGCCAAAAAATTCGGCGTCGCCTCCAAGGTCACCCACTGCTCCACCGGCGGCGGCGCCTCCCTCGAACTCCTCGAGGGCAAAATCCTCCCCGGCGTCGCCAACCTCATCGACGCCTGACCCATCCATTCCGCATTCCCTATTCCCCATTTCACATTTCACATTTTAATTCCCCCATTCACCCTCACCCCTTGGAATAACCATGGCCTTCGCCCGTAAAAAAATCATCGCCGGCAACTGGAAAATGAACAAAACCGCCACCGAGGCCCGCCAGTTGGTCTCGGACATCATCGAGAAACTCGGCAAGTTCGCCAAAGCCGACGTCGTCCTCTGCCCGCCCTTCACCGCCATCGCCGTCACCCACGAGATCGTCGGCAACCACACCGCCATCGCCCTCGGCGCCCAGAACATGCACGAAAAGGCCTCCGGCGCCTACACCGGGGAAATCTCCGCCGCCATGCTGCGCGACCTCTTTGTCCGTTACGTCATCCTCGGCCACTCGGAACGCCGCCAGTTCTTCGGTGAAACCGACGCCCTCATCAACACCAAGGCCCTCGCCGCCCTGCAAAACCACCTCCGCCCCATCATCTGCGTCGGCGAAACCCTCGAGCAGCGCGAGGCCGGCCAGACCAGCACCGTGGTCGAAACCCAGGTCCGCGGCTCCTGCGCCAACATCACCGAGGAACAATGGGACGACGCCGTCATCGCCTACGAACCCGTCTGGGCCATCGGCACCGGAAAGACCGCCTCCCCCGCCCAGGCCCAGGAAGTCCACGCCCACATCCGCAAGGTTCTCCAGGACATGGCCGGAGACAAAGTCGCCTCCAAGGTCCGCATCCAGTACGGCGGCAGCGTCAAGGCCGACAATGCCCAGGAACTCCTGACCCAGGAAGACATCGACGGCGCCCTCGTCGGCGGTGCCAGCCTGGATGCCGAATCGTTTGTCACCATCATCACCGCCCCGTTCACCGAAGATTAAAAAAGGGTAATTTGCCTTTCATCCGGCAGGGGCCATCATGGGGTCATGAAGCCGACCCCCATCCTTGGTTGCCTCCTTTTCGCCGGGATCATCCTGGCCGGCCTCTCCCCCGCGCCGGCCGCCGAATACTGGGTGGCCACCACGGGGAATGACACCGCTTCCGGATCCAAGGCCGAACCTTGGCGCACCATCCAACGCGCGGTCAATTCCGCCCTCGCGGGCGACACGATCTCCCTTCGTGGCGGCACCTACGCGGAATTCGTCACTTTCGACTTCCGCTCGGGCTCGGAGGGCCAACCCATCACCCTCAAGCCGGAATCCGGTGAATCCGTCCTCCTGGATGGCAGCACCCTGACGGTACCGGCAAACACCGGCCGTGCGTTGGTCTACATTTACAACTCGTCCTACATCCGCATCGAGGGCCTGGAAATCGCCAATCTATCCTCCGCTGCCCCCGGCGCCGTCCCCGTCGGCATCCTCGTCGAGGGCAGTGGCAAGGGCATTACTTTGCGCGACAACTTCATCCACCACATCCGCCAGACCCGGAACGCCCTCTCCGGCGTCGATGCCCATGCCATCGCCTTTTACGGCAATGCAAAAGCCATCCCCCTCTCCGATATCACCATTGCCGGAAATGAAATCGCCGATTGCCTTCTCGGCTCCAGCGAGGCCCTCGTGCTCAACGGAAACGTCGAAAACTTCACCATCGAAAACAACACCATCCACGATTGCAACAACATCGGCATCGACCTGATCGGCTACGAGAAAACCTCCAAAAGCAAAACCCTCGACCGTGCCCGCAAGGGTGTTGTCCGCGAAAACACCGTCTACAACATCGACACCGACAAAAACCCCGCCTACGGAGGCCATCCCGACACCGGCGGCGGGGACCGCAGCGCCGCCGGGATCTATGTGGACGGCGGGACCAACATCATCATCGAGCGCAACCACGTCTTTCACTGCAACTTCGGTATCGAGCTGGCCAGCGAAGCCGCCAAGGGATCCACCGACCAGATCACGATGCGCGACAACCTCATCCACCACAACATGTCGGCCGGACTGGCCATCGGCGGATACGACTCCAAGCGCGGGTCCACCCGCAATTGCACCATCACCCACAACACCTTTTACCGTAACGACACGCTGCAAACCGGCACCGGACAAATCAGCCTGCAATGGTATGTCAGCAATTGTTCCTTCACCCACAACATCCTCTGGGCCGATCCCACCCTCAAGCAGATGATCGTTCACGACCCCTACCTGCCCAGGCCCAATTACAAAAAGATGAACCTCGGCGCGGGCGTGGCCTTCAATTACAACCGATACTATCATGACGGTGGCGATAGTTCGGCCGTTTTCACGCTGGTGACAAGGAACCTGCGCCGGAACTACACCACGCTGGCCGCCTGGCAGGCGGATGCCACCGGACTGCTTGCCGACGCCAACTCCACCTTCGGCGACCCGGGGTTTGCCACCCCTGTCCCGGTGGACGCACCGGCCGACCCCAGCGCCAGTGACATCGAAAACGACGCCGACCAATACAAACTCGGGTCCGCGTCCGCCGTCAGGGATCTCGGCCAGCCGGGATTCATCATTGGTTCCGGTGAGGAAGACTTCTTCGGTGATGCCCGTATTCAGGGCGGAGCCGTCGGTATCGGTGCCGACGAGCGTTGAATCACGGTTTCCGCATGCAACCCATGGACCTCGCCTTCCCGCTTCTCCCCCGCGCATTATCCTTATGCCTGGCGGCTTTTGCCTGTTCCCTGGCTGGTTCGTATGCCCAGGCTCCCGGTCCCACGCCTGCGCCCGGATTTGGCATCGAGCGACTCGACCCCGCCTTGGACTCCCTCCTGGCCCCGGATGCCGGGGTGGAAAATCTGGCCTCCGGTTTCAAATGGGCCGAAGGACCGCTTTGGAAGCAAGGCTCCGTCTGGTTCTCGGATGTTCCCGCCAACACCGTCTACCAGTGGAAGGAAGGCGACCCCGAAGCCTCCATCGCCCTCAAACCCAGCGGCGATTTCCACGGCGGCAGCCAGGGATCCAATGGACTGGCCTTGGAGGCTTCCGGTCGGCTGCTGCTTTGCCAACATGGAGAACGCCAAGTGGCCCGCTTGGAACCCGACGGCACCTTCACCGCGCTCGCCACCCACTTCGAGGGCAAACGCTTCAACAGCCCCAACGACCTGACCCTGGCCCGCGATGGCACCCTCTTTTTCACCGACCCCCCCTACGGCCTCGGCAAAGCCACCCCGCCGGAACTCGATTTCCACGGGGTCTATGCCCTCAGTACCTCCGGCTCCCTGCGCCTGCTCATCCGCGACCTGCGATTCCCCAACGGCATCGCCCTCAGCCCCGATGAAAAAACCCTCTACGTGGCCGTATCCGATCCGGCCAACTCCCGCATCATGGCATATCATCTGGATGCCGAAGGAAGGGCCGTGGATGGCCGGGAATTCTTTGCCGCCCAAAGCCTCAAATCGCCCGAACGCAAAGGCGGATGCGATGGATTGAAAATCGACCGGGCGGGAAACCTCTGGGCCACCGGCCCCGGCGGGGTCCTCATCCTCAGCCCCCAAGGCAAACACCTCGGCACCATCCTCACCGGCAAAACCGCCGCCAATTGCGCCTTCGGTGGTCCCGAACGCGACACCCTCTACATCACCGCCACCAACCTCCTCCTCCGGGTCAAAACCCTCGCCCGGGGCCTGTAAACGCCCCCCGCCCGGACCGGATTTTCTTCTTTCCAGCCTTTTGCCCTTGCGGCAATCTCTTCCGCTCATGATCACGATTCTGATCTATTTCGTCACCACAGTTTTCATCATTTGCAGCATCCTGCTCATCCTGGCCGTCCTGATGCAGCGACCCCGTTCCGAGGGTCTGGGCGCCGCTTTCGGTGGCGGCATGACCGATTCCCTCTTCGGGGCCCAAACCTCCGACGTCCTCGTCAAAGCCACCGTCTGGCTCGGCGCCATCTTCCTCTCCTGCACACTTGCCCTGGCCTTCCTACACTCCTACCGTTCCCGCAGTGAGTTCAAGGTCTCCGATCTCCTCAAACCCGAACCCGCCGCTGCGGTCGAAAAAGCGCCCACCCCTCCGGCTGCTCCGGCCCCTGCTCCGGAAGCCCCTGCCGCGCCGACTCCGGCGACTACGCCAGCCAAGTAGACAGTGGACCGCAGACGGTAGGCAGCTTTTTTCCATGCCTCCCAGTCCCATCACCCACCGTCTTTCCTCCGTCATCCCGAAGCGCAGCGAAGGCCGCACCGTAGCCCCCAGCGAAGGCGGGCTACCGAAGCGAAGCAAAGGCCACGCCGAAGCCCTGGCGAAGGCGGGTGTCCTCTCTCTTACACTCCTCTTGGTCCTCAACGCCTGCACCGGCCGGCCCAAAGACGTCGACCTCATTTTCATCAACGGCCCCGAACCCCAGTCCATCGACCCCGCCGTCCTCACCGGCCAGCCCGACGGCCGCATCTCCTCCTCCCTCTTCGAAGGCCTGACCACCCGAAACGCCGCCGGCGAAATCATCCCCGGCATGGCCGAACGCTGGGAACACGACGGCTCCCACAGGGTCTACACCTTCCACCTCCGCCAGGCCCAGTGGAGCAATGGCGACCCCGTCACCGCGGCCGACTTCGCCGGGTCCTGGCGCCGCATCCTCGAACCCGCCACCGCCTGCCCTTACGCCGAAATCCTCTTCTTCATCCGGGGTGCCGAAGCCTACCAAAAAGGAGAACTCAAGGACTGGTCCCAGGTCGGCATCCAGGTCCTCGATGACCGCACCCTCCGGGTCGAACTCCGCGCCCCCACCCCGTTCTTTCCCCAGGTCGCCGCCTTCGTCACCTACCAACCCGTCCACCTCCCCAGCGTGGAGCGATTCGGAGAGTCCTGGTCCCGCCCGGCCCACATCGTTTCCAACGGCCCCTACCTCCTGAAAAACTGGAAATTCAACGACCGCATCGAACTCCTCCGCAACGAACGCTACTGGCGCAAAGACCAGGTCCGGTTGCGCCGCATCGATGCCCTCTCCGTCACCAAGGCCAACACCGCCCTCAACCTCTACCTCACCGGCCAGGCCGACCTCATCATCGACAAAAGCCTCATCCCCGCCGTCCTCATCGAAAAACTCCGCCCCCGGCCTGATTTCCACGCCTTCACCTTCCTGGCCAATTACTTCTACCGCTTCAACACCACCCGCAAACCCTTCCACGACCCCCGCGTCCGCCGGGCCTTCAGTGCCGCCATCGACCGCGATCGCATCGTCCAGCGCATCACCAAGGCCGGCGAACTCCCCGCCACATCCTTCGTCCCCCCCGGCTTGACCGGCTATGCCGCCGTCGCCGGGCTCACGTATTCGCCCGAAAAGGCCCGCCAAGAACTCGCCGATGCCGGATACCCGGGCGGCCGTGGCTTCCCCCGCACCGAATTGCTCTACAACCACACCGACCTCAACGAACAGGTCGCCGTCGAAATCCAGGCCATGTGGAAAGAGATTCTCGGCGTGGACGTCGGCCTGCGACGCCAGGAATGGGCCACCTACTTCAAGTCGCTCGACGAATTGGACTACGACATCGCCCGTTCCAGTTGGGTCGGCGACTACCCCGATCCCCTGACTTTCCTGGACTGCTTCGTCACCGGCCGCGGCAACAACCGCACCGGCTGGAGCCATGCCGCGTATGACCGTTTGATAGAAAAATCCAACTACGAAGCCGACCCCGTCCGCCGCTTCGCCCTGCTCGGCCAGGCCGAGGAAATCCTCGTCCGCCAAGAAAGCCCGATTGCCCCCGTCTACTACTTCACCGGCATCATGTTCTACGACGCCGGCAAACTGGGCGGCATCGAGGGCAACCTCCTCGACGAACACCCCCTCCGGGAAATGTACTGGAAGTAAAACGCCCCTTTGTAGACGGGCAATCCCTTCCCCGTGGCTATCAGCTATCGGCTATTAGCTATTGGCTATTGGCTATTGGCTGTCAGTCGGCAGTCGGCAGTCACCGTCCACCGTCCACCGTCCACCGTCCACCGGCCACCGTCCACCCGTAGCGCAGCGAAGGTCGCGCTAGCTTGTGGGGACGAAGCTTCAGAGCGTAGGCCCAAGTCCGGCAGCCGGACGAAGGCGGACGTCATCCGTCATCCGTCATCCGTCCACTGCCCCCCATTCCCTCTCGTTCTCTCCATCCCCATTCAAGTTTCCCGAAGGCCCCGTTGGGCAACGCCCTCACGGGGAGCTTTTCGCCATCCGCTATTCGCTATTCGCTATCACCACCCATTCCCCTCGACATCGGCTAGAGCATTTCCGGATCATATAGACACATAATGTGCATGAGTGAAGTAGTTGATACATTCTTGTGGAGTGAACAGTGACAAGCAGTCTGCGACCGCCCGCATGAGTTCTTCGTAGGTTCTTGCACAAGCCCGGCGTAA
>JANRJG010000002.1 GCA_033875315.1 Candidatus Methylacidiphilales bacterium | reverse complement strand
GGTGAATGGATCATGAATTGCGGTGATATCCCCGTCGCTGATTACAAGACGCTCGCCACCCAATTCAACCCGACAAAGTTTGACGCGGAATCCTGGGTCGTCCTTGCCAAAGAGGCCGGCATGAAATACATCGTCATCACCACCAAGCACCACGATGGCTTCGCGATGTTCCGTTCCGAGGCGAGCGCCTACAACATTCACGACGCCACCCCCTTCAAGCGTGATCCGCTGAAAGAACTCGCCATCGCACTCCCCAAGCGCGGCATCCGCCTTGGTGCCTATTACTCCATCCTTGCGGACTGGGGTCACCCCGGTGGCGGCGCCGGCCAACCCAAGTGGGACCCCGCCCAGAATGGCTCGCTGGATGCCTACCTCGACGGCGTCGCCATCCCGCAGCTCCGCGAAATACTCACCCGCTACGGCCCCATCGGCGTCCTCTGGCTTGACAACGATGGCACCCCGCGTGCCTCCGCTGAGCAGGTCTCCCGCATCGCCGAGGCCATCAAGCTCCAGCCTGAGGCTATCGTCACCCCGCGTCTCCTGGGCTATCCCAGCGATTTCGACACAGCGGAAGGCCATATCCCCATCCAGCCTCCCTCCCGCGACTGGGAACTTTGCACAAAAATCAACCCCAACTGGGGGTACACGCCCGCGCCCGCACGGCCGCTGAAGACGCTTCTCGAAGAACTCACCGAGGCCTGGGGCAAGGGCGGCAATGTCCTCCTCAACGTCGGTCCCGACGCCGAGGGTCTCATTCCCGCCGACTCCGCCGAGCGCCTACGCGGCATTGGCGCTTGGCTTAAGGTCAACGGAGAGGCCGTCTACGGCAGCACACGCGGCCCTTTCGACTATCTGCCTTGGGGCTACACCACGCGCAAGTCCGGAAAACTCTACCTCCTCGTACAAAGCTGGCCTGCCGACGGATTTTTGCGCCTTCCGCTCGCTCTACCCGCTGGTAAGGCCCGCCTGCTCGGATTCCCCGAGGCAGGCATCAAGCTGCGCCCGCCAGTCGGTGGAATCACCACTCTCGAACTCCCGTCCAAGCCCCCGGTGGAGGTGCCGGTCATCTCATTGGACGTCCCGGGCGAGATTCCACGCCTGCGTTCGCTCACTTATGGCGCGCGTGTCACCGCCTCCGAGAACCAAGCCAAGGCCGATGTCGTCATCCAAGGCGGCGACGCGCCGGCTCCCGCCGACTGGCGCACCAACTCCAGTAAAGGGGTGCTCGAGTTTGACCTCGCCGCTCCTGCTACTTTCGGCGTCATCCGGCTCACGACCCCCTACACCTCACCCACGCGCCTCCTCGTCGAGACCGGCACCGTCGAGGGCTGGAAAACCCTCTGGGACGTCACCAATCCCAAGGGCAATGACTGGACTGTGAATGTGCCTGTCACCACCGCGTCACGGGTACGTCTGACCGTCGAAAGCGCAAAGACCAACGTGCGTGTCGGCCTCTTCGAGCTCTTCCCCGATGCCTCTTCACATCCCTGATTCCACACCCCTTTTGCAATGACCGTTCATCTGAAGATCATCCTCAATGCGGCCGCATTCTTTGCGCTGAACTACGCATCCTTCGCTGCCGATAAAGTCCAGACCGTGGATGGCACCGAGGTGCGCGTCTTTTCCGCCGTGCCCAAGCCTGGGATGCATCCGCGGATATTCATTTCGCCCGAGGACTTGACCGGACTGCGCCAGGCGGTGGCCAGCTCCCCGGCGAAGTCGGGGCATTATGCGAACCTGAAGAAGATGGTGGCGGAGACTCTGGACAATCCTTCCAAGCCGGAGGGCAAAGTACTTGCGGCAGTTGCCGGAGGAACCGTGCCGACCGATGCCCACTTTGCTTCGGCCACCGGGCTGAGCCAGCAGCTCGCGCTCGCCGGTCTCGACGCGCTGATCACGGAGAACAAGGAGCGCGGGGCCTTGTTGGCCCGGACGCTCTCCCTGTATGGCGATTACCAACTCCGCACCTGGGTCCGCCAGCCGGACCCGGTCGGGCTGCACAATAGTTTCGATTCCCAGTTCTGCCTGGCCTATGATTTCATCGCCCCGTGGATGGACGAAGCCCAGCGCAAACCGGCGCGCCAGTTCATTGCGCGGATGATCGATGGTATCAACCTCTTCACGCATGACTGGCCCTCGCACATGCGGATGTGGAACTGGGCCGGCCTTCATGTTTATCAAGGCTGGGGGTCGCTTGCGATCGAGGGCGAGGAGGGGTGGAATCCTCACCTTTGGAACCAAGCCCGCCGGATCATCCGCGATTTCTTTTCCTACAATGTCCACCCATCCGGTGCCCTCACCGAGGACATCACCTATTTCTCGTTTGCCATGCGCGGCGCCGGCCCCGCCGTCATTGCCATGGCCCGGCGCGATGACCTTGATGTCCTTGGCAAAGGTTCGAATCTCCGGCAGCTCCGCAACCATCTGATCAACCAACTCCATCCCTGGGGTGAAGGATTCATGAGCCACCAGGATGGCGGGGGTGACGGCTTCTATGCGATGTGGCCGATGCTGAAATATCTTTATCCGACCGATCCGGCCCTCGATTTCGCCTACCGCAACCGAGTCGGTCCCGATTACATGAAAGGTGTCGGAGGCAATGACGGCGACATCCGGCCCTGGGCCACGGTCCTCTTTGGCACCGAGTTTTTCCCCGAGCCCGTCCCGCCCGCCACACAAAAACTCCCCCTCACGTATTTCTGTCCAACGCGAAGCTACCTTGTCACCCGCAGTGCCTGGGACAAGGACGCGGTCAAACTCGATTTTGAGGCCAAGACTGATTATCCCACGGTCGGCCACAATCATGCGGACGCGAACAACTTCACCCTCGCCGCGCTCGGCCGGGAGTGGGCCACCGAGCTCGGCTACCACGCCGCTTCCGGTCATTTGCACAACAATGTGGTCATTGACGGGCGTTCCCAATCCCCCTGGCCCATGCCCGGTGGCCGCTGGATCGACCTCATTGATCGGCCGGAGGCCACCATCGGCGTGGCCGACGCCAGCCATGCCTACAACTGGCGTTGGACGAATTCCGGTTGGGGCGTGAAAAACGACCCTCCGCCGGACTACGTGAAGTGGGAACTGGAAACGCTCCCCGAGGTCCGCGCCTTCGTCAAAGAGCAGGCCGATTCCGGCAAGGGTCGCCAGAGCATCTTCGAACACCACGGACCCGTCCTCCGCGGGGAGTGGAATCCAGTCGAAAAAGCTTTCCGCACCGCCGCGCTTGTCCGCGGTAAATGCCCTTATCTCTTCATCGTTGACGACATCCGCAAGGACGACGCAATCCGACTCTACGAATGGGCCATGTTCATGCCCGAAGACGTGGAAGTCATCCGCACCGGCCCGCGCTGGATCGTGCTCGGCGCAAAGGAAATTCCGGCCGATCCGAAAATCAAGGAAGCCAAGCCCAGGCCCGACAAACGCCGGCTTCTCGTCCAAATCGTCGACGTGAACCTCGCCTCGGATAAGGACGGCATGGCCATCGCTCTCGAAAACACTCCCATCACCAACGAGCCCTACGAGAACTCGAAACCGCGCAATCGGCTGGTCATCCCTGCGCGTTCCTCCGATCCTCGTTACAAGGTCCTGCTATATCCCCACTATGAGGGCGATCCTCTTCCCGATGTGATCTGGAATGGGGAACACAACGCCGTCCAATTGGTCTTCCCGGATCAGACCGACCGCTGGTCCTTCGCCGATGCCCAGGACGGGCGTACTGCCATGAACCTCGATCGTGACGGCCGCCGCGTCGCCGCCGTCCAGGCCGCGCCCGCCGCACCCCGCATCATCTCCTCCCCACGCATGTTCACCAGCCGTTTGCGTGTCGAATTGGCCCTTCCGGGACAGGGACAGGAAATCCGCTACACCCTCGACGGAAGCGAGCCCGGTCCGAAATCCACCCACTATGCCGGCCCCTTCTGGATCTCCAAGAACTGCCGATTGAAAGCGGCCACCTTCGCCCGCGGTTGGGAATTCGGGAAATCCAACCGCAGTCCGATCACCGAGGCCTCCTTCACCCGTGCCGATTTCCGCCAGCCGGTCGAACCGGCCGATACCGAACCCGGCCTCAGGGCCGTTGTGTATAGCGGATTCTGGAACAAGCTGCCCGATTTCTCCGAGGAGAAACCCCTCTTCACTTCATCGGTCCCGGGCTTCTCCCTCCCCTCGGCCACTCCGCCCAAGGGCTTCGGGGTTGAATTCTCCGGTTTCATCCGCGTTCCCGCGGATGGCGTCTACGTCTTCAGCCTGCGCAACGACGATGCCTCCAAGCTTTGGATAGGCGACCAACTGGTGGTTGACAACGACGGCGCCCACATCGTTGGCACCCGGACAGGCGAGGTCGCCCTCAGGGCCGGACTCCATCCGATCCGCGTCGGCTACTGCGATGCGGCCCTCGCCCTCGGAACCGGTAAGGGAGATGGATCCTGGGCCTTTGCGGTCGGATGGGCCCCTCAGGGTTCCGCGCCCGCCCCGATTCCCGAGGATGTGCTCGTCCGCGCGTCCGGCCTCCAGTCCACCGCGCCCGCCCCGGAAAAAATCGATAGCGCAGGTCAGCTCAAAACCGTTCCGGGGCTGGTTTATTCCGCCTACGACCGGTCGCAGGAAACCGGCCAACCCGTCTACTTTGAGACCCCCGCGGACCGCATGCGCTGGCGCACCACCGCCGACCTCATCACCGAACCGGATTCCTCGCCCGGGTTGCTGCATGTCTATGAGGGTTTCCTGCTCGTTCCCCATGCCGGGGAATACCAATTCCAGCTCAGCGTTTCCGGTGTCGCTGAACTTGCGCTCGGCAAGTCGGTGGTGGCACGCGTTGGCGCCGGTGAAGCCAACACCGCGCGCTCCACCCTCCTTCCGGAGGGTTTGGTGCCCTTCACCCTCAAACTTGGAAAATACAAGGGACCGGTACTTTGGAGGGGCCCGGGGATGGATTGGCAATCCATCGCGAGTCGGGACCTCTTCCGCAGGCAGGAAACAGTCAAGGTGATCCGTCAGGGCGATTTCCTCGGCTATTGGTCCGCCGGGAAAATCGAGAACAACCGCTTGGTGAACCTCTCCGGCGGTGCGGCGGGTTCGCTAGCGCTCCCAGATGGCACCCTCGTGGTGGACGACCCGGAAACAGGCAAAGCCCTGCGTTTGGAGAACTCGTCCATCATCCGACTCCAACCCACCGGCATCCTTGCCAATGAGCTGACCGTCAGTTTCCGCCTGAAGGCGGTCAAGAACGCCGTTCTCTTCCGCTACGGTTACGCCCACTTCGGGGTCTTCGCCAACATTAACAATGGGGATGTGTTAGGAGGAGGCGGAGGCGTCCACAGCGCATACTCGACCAAAGGGGGGAAACTTAAGGATGACAAATGGCACACCGCCACCTTCACCTATGGCGGTATCCCGTTGCGCAAAATCCAAGTCTATCTCGACGGTCGGTTCGAGGGAGAGGGACGCAGTAAATCTCCCTGCCTGACGGACAATCTGGAATTCTTGAACGACTTCACCGGTGACGTCGCCGAAATCCGTCTTTACAACCGCATTCTCTCCCCAGAAGAAATCAAGGACCTCGTCGGAAAGACCCCAAAACCATGAAACCATTGCTTGCCCACGCCTTGGTGTTGCTCATCCTCGCCTCCTCGGCCCCCGCCGCCACACCACGCCCTGTTCCGGAGGAATCCGGCAAAACACGCATGCAATGGTGGCGCGAAGCCCGCTTCGGCATGTTCATCCACTGGGGTTTGTATGCCGTGCCCGCCGGTGAGTGGCGGG
>JANRJG010000001.1 GCA_033875315.1 Candidatus Methylacidiphilales bacterium | reverse complement strand
TTACGCCGGGCTTGTGCAAGAACCTACGAAGAACTCATGCGGGCGGTCGCAGACTGCTTGTCACTGTTCACTCCACAAGAATGTATCAACTACTTCACTCATGCACATTATGTGTCTATATGATCCGGAAATGCTCTAGTTTTCCGAGCAAGCTTTCAGTTGACCAAGGTATTTGTAATCCATTAACATATAAGCACATGGGTGAACCGGAAATCATCGCTGACTTGACTCAGACGGGTATTTTGCAATACATCGGCTACTCTGATCTGGAGGCGCTCAAGTTTTATGGTGCCTTTGGCGAGTACGGAGAGGGTGAAGTGATCATCACCCAAGACCAGCCCAACGACCGCCTCTACATTGTTGTCCATGGCGCCCTGGATGTCCTGGTTTCCCACCAAGGCAAGGACACCAAAGTCGGGGAGATCTCGACGGGCGACAGTATCGGTGAAGTGGCCATCTTGGAACCGGGTGAGGCGTCAGCCACCGTCGTGGTGCGCGAACGGGCCATTCTTTGGAGCATGGATGTCGAAGCGCTGCAGCAGTACTTCGAGGCCGTGCCCGTGGGAGGCGCTTATCTTTTGTTAGGTATCAGCCGCTTGCTTTGTCGCCGCTTGCGCCATGCCAACCAGACCATCATCGAAAACCGCATCATCCCGGGCCACCTCGGGGTCCGTTCCGGGCTCATCCGCGAACCGATCAAGGCGGACAACGTCAACTCCAAGGGTGGCAAAGGCCTGCTGGGCGGCCTGCTGGGCGGCAAAAAAGAAGAGCCCAAGTTCAACCCCAAGGTCAAAAGGTAGCGCATCACGCTTGTCCGCCCGCGGAAGGACAAGCCGGCTGACAGACTTCCGTTCATGGACGTGTTCCGGATCAAAATCTGCGGCATGACGCATCGCGACGACATTCGCATCGCCGTGGATGCCGGAGCCGATGCCATCGGGATCATTTTCCATCCGCACAGCCCGCGCTATGTGGCTCCCTCCGATGCCGGGAATCTTTTGCAGGCCGTGCCCGCCGGTGTGGCCCGGGTGGCAGTCGGGGTCGACTGGACGGAGGCGCGCATCCGCGAAATCGAATCCTACGGGACCTTCGACTACTGGCAGTTGCACGGCTCGGAGAGTCCCAGTCTGGCGCGCACTTTCCGGCCCCGCCGACTGATCAAGGCTTTCGGACTACCCCGGCCCGGGGTGGCTGAAGAAGCATCGAGCTACGACGTTGAAGCCTTCCTGCTCGACAAAGCGAGTGTGCGCCATGGGGGCACGGGCGAGGCCTTCGACTGGAATCTGGCGGTGGATTTTATCCGTTCCAACAAACGCCCCGTCCTCCTTTCCGGCGGCCTCCGGGCGGATAATGTTGAGCAGGCCCTCAAACTTGTGCAACCTTGGGGGGTCGATGTTTGCAGCGGGGTCGAGGTGCGGCCCGGCCGCAAAAATCCAGACACCCTCGCCACCTTCATCCGCTTATGCCGCCAACACTTCAAGTGAGCCTACCCGACGCTTCCGGTTATTTCGGTCCCTACGGCGGGAAGTATGTGCCCGAAACTCTCGTCCATCCGCTGGAAGAACTGGAAAAAGCCTACCATGAGGCCATGGCCGATCCGGAATTTGACCGCGAACTGAAGAATCTCCAGCGGGATTTCACCGGACGCCCGACGCCGCTCTACTTTGCCGAGCGCCTGACCCGGCACCTGGGAGGTGCGAGGATCTATCTCAAGCGCGAGGACCTGCTCCACACCGGAGCGCACAAGATCAACAACGCCCTCGGCCAGGCGCTGCTGGCGGTGCGAATGGGCAAAAAACGAGTCATCGCCGAAACCGGAGCTGGCCAGCATGGGGTGGCCACCGCCACTGTGGCCGCCCGGTTCGGGCTCGAATGTGTCATATACATGGGCGAGGTGGACATGGTCCGCCAATCGCTCAATGTCGCCCGCATGCGTTTCCTGGGGGCCCAGGTGGTCCCGGTCACGGCTGGGCAACGTACCCTCAAGGAGGCGGTCAATGAAGCCATGCGCGACTGGGTGACCCATGTCCGCGGAACACATTACATCCTCGGCACCGCATATGGTTCCCATCCCTATCCGATGATTGTGCGTAATTTTCACCGCATCATCGGGGAAGAAGCCCGCAGGCAGATTCTGGAGCGCGAGGAGAAACTGCCCGATCTCCTGGTGGCCTGTGTGGGAGGCGGGAGCAACGCCATCGGCCTGTTCCATGCCTTCCTGGAGGACAAGAACGTGCGCATGACCGGGGTCGAGGCCGGAGGCGAGGGGATCGAACCCGGGAAGCATGCCGCCCGTTTCCAAGGAGGGACGCTTGGGGTGTTGCAGGGGGCCAAGGCCTACATCCTGCAGAATGCGGACGGCCAGATCGAACTGACCCATTCCATTTCCGCCGGATTGGATTACGCCGCTGTCGGGCCGGAGCATTGCTACCTCAAGGATTCGGGGCGGGTGGCCTACACCTACGCCACCGACACCGAAGCCTTGGGTGCATTCCAGACGCTCGCCTCGATCGAGGGCATTATTCCCGCCCTCGAGTCAGCCCATGCCGTGGCCGAAGCCATCAAACAAGCGCCCAAGATGGCCCCGGATGAAATCGTGTTGATCAACCTTTCTGGCCGCGGGGACAAGGACGTCCAAGAAGCCAGCCGTTATTTGCTGGAAAAGAAATAGCGGGGCGAGAGCCCGACTTCGCCAAGCCTACGTCGCGGCAGCCTTCGGTTTCGGGTAAACCCTCAGCGAAGGCTGGAGGCGGCGGGGATCGAACCCGCGTCCTCAAGGCGGCTACGACGTGCCTCTACAAGTTTAGGAGCTGTTGGATTTTCGAGCCGCCCGTTGCCCAGCCCCGAGCCGGACGGCCTTAGTCACCGCGTTGATTCCCCCGGACAGGTCGGTGTCCCACCTGTCCAGTGACCCGGCTGATGGCGTTCCGGTCCCCCCAGCCGGGGTCAGGGGCGGAACGTCACGGCACTTTAGGCCGCGAGAGCCAACTCTTCGTTAGCAATTAATGTTTGGATACCCGGGGATTTAACGAGGCCAACAGGTCCAGTCCTCGACTTGCCACACGCCACAGAAACCAAGAGTCGAATCCAAATCGCCCCCAATCCTATGACCATTCTAATTTACCACGACCGGGACCCCGGGCAAGGGTCAATAATCCCCCCATAAGTCGGAGTTGTCAGTTGGGGGCAGCTTGCTACATTCCCCCGCTGACCATGGTCCGATTCCGTCATTTCTTGCAACGCGTCCTTCTGCGCACCGCGGATATGGTCTACCACCATCCCCGTGCCGTGGTGACGGTGTCCGCCATCCTTTTCGTCGCGGCCTCCTACGCCGCGGCTTTCCACCTCGGCGTCATCAACAACATCAACGACCTCATCCGCGCCGATTCACCCGTCCATAAATTCTACCTCGACTACAAGAAGGAATTCTCCGTCCGCGAGGAAATGGTGGTCATCATCACCTCCGACGACTTCGCCAAGAACGCCGCCGCCGCCGATGACATCGGTGCCATTCTGCAGCAACGCACGGGGGATTTCGACCGGGTCTACTACCGGCACGACTTCAGCAGGCTGCAGGACAAGTTGCTCAACTTCCAGACTCCCGAGGAGCTGGCAGGAATCCAGAAGGACCTGCTCACCCTGCGCGACGTGCTCAAGCGCAGGGGAAACAGGCTCAACCTCAACACCATGTTGGAGGAAGCCATCGCGGGCTTCGATGAAACCCGGTTGCGCAAAGAGGCCAACTGGAAGGATTTTGAATCGGAGATCAATGAGTTCGTGGCGCGCTTGGACAAGCTGGCCGATGTGCTGGAAAACCGTAGTACGACCGAGGCTCAACAAACCGGGGCCAAGCGCCAGGACTTGGCGGAAATGCGCCGGCAGTTGGCCCTCAACAGTTACCTCAGTTTTGATGAAGGCAAAATGATCCTGGTTCTCCTGACGCCAACGGAGGGCGACCGCAACTCATTCTCGCCTTACGGGGATAGCATCGGCCGTTTGCGCAAGGACCTGGAAGGTCTGCGGCTGCGCCATCCCGGGGTGGATATTGGCCTGACCGGGGAGCCGGTTTTGCTGGACGATGAAATGCGCCAGAGCACGCACGATTCCGCCGTCGCCTCGATCCTCACCCTCGTTTTGATCGCCGTGCTTTTCTTCTTTGCCTACCGCGAATTGGCTCGCCCGGCCCTGGCCATGATGGTCTTGATCGTGGTCATTGCCTGGACCATGGGGTTGACAGTCGTTTTCGTCGGGCATCTGAATGTCATCTCCCAGGCCTGTGTCATCATGATCATGGGATTGGGCATTGATTTCGGTGTGCAGATCCTCGGGCGTTATGAGGAGGAATTGGCCCATAAAACCGGGGTGCACCATGCGGTTCGCAGGACGCTGGAAAACACCGGATTGGCCGTGCTCACCGGTGGCAGTACCACGGCCATAGCCTTTTTCACCATGTGTTTCAATGACTTCATCGGTCTGGCCGAACTCGGCATCATCGCCGGGATGGGAATGGTCGCAGCTGTGGTGGCCTACATCATTCTCCTGCCCGCCTTGTTTGTGCTGCGTGACCGGCACCGCGAGGAGGTTTTTGCAGCCCGTCCGACCCCGACGCCGGGTTTCCGCTCGCGCTTGGATGAGAAGCTATTTGCCCGCCCCGGGCTGGCACTGGCAATGGCCGCCGTGTTGGTGGTGGTGGCCATAGTTGGCATGGGCCGTATCCGCTACGACTACAACCTGCTCAACCTCCAGAATCCAAAAATGGATTCTGTGCAATACACCTTGAAGCTGGTCAATTCCCCTGCCGCCACGGTGATATTCGGGGTCATTGTGGCCGATGATCTGGCCGATGCGCGGGTGAAAACGGCCAAACTCAAGGAACTGCCCACCGTGCGCAATGTGCGCAGCCTCGACCAAGCCCTTCCCCCGGACCAGGAAGCCAAACTTCCCCTGCTGCGCGACATCGGAAAAATCGTCGCCACCCTGGAATACAACCCGGATTTTTCCAATGAGATCGATGTGGCCAAGGCCCGCGCCCATATCCGCCAGCTTCTCGAAATGGCCAGGGAGGGGCGCATCCAGGCCGCCAAGTACAAGACCGCCGCCAAATTCGCCGGCAAGGGCAGCCTGGTCGAAAAGGCCATCGAAGTTTTCGACCGCATGATTCCTCCTCTGGAGCGGGCGGTGGCCAATTTCGACAAACTCAGCCAAGATGAAGTCAACGAACGTCTCAGACGTTACCAAGCGGCCACATTCGGCAACTTGGGCGAAGAAATCGCCTTCCTCCGCAGCCAGAAATTCGGCGATGTCATCACCCTGGATGACCTGCCTTTCCAAGTTCGCGAACGCTATCTTTCCCCCTCGGGGAAAGTGCTGATCGAGGTGGATCCCAAGGAAAATGTCTGGGAGGAGGAGCCCAACCGCCGTTTCGTTGAGGATATTCGAAAAGTTAGTGAGCGGGCGACCGGCACACCGGTGCAGAATTTCCAATACATCAACCTGCTCAGAGACAGTTACATCCAGGCCGGAGGGCTGGCCTTTATTGCCATCGTGTTGTTGGTGTTCCTGCACTTCCGCAGTCTGTTCAAACTGGGTCTGACCCTGCTGCCGCTCGGATTGGGCATCCTTTACACCTTTGGATTCATGGGCTGGTTTGATATTCCCTTCAACCCGGCCAACATCATCACGCTCCCGCTGGTCATCGGCATCGGCGTGGCTTTTGGCGTCTATGTGGTGGATCGCCATGATGAGGAAGGGCGGGTGGCCTTGTCCTCCTCGAGCACCGGCAAGGCTTTGTTTTTGTCCGCTGCCACGACCATCATCGGATTTTCCACCATGATGACGGGCGAATATCGGGGGCTGGCCAGTCTAGGTCTGGTCATGACCCTGGGGGTCCTGTTCTGCTTCCTGTGTTCGACCCTGATCCTTCCGCAGATCCTCACGCTGATGGACCGGCGCAAGGCGAAGAGGACATCCCAAAGCTGATCTTTTGCCCCACGCGAATTTGCGGGCGATTCTCCGCCATGCGACCTTTGCAAGGGGACGGCCTGTATATGGAACACCTGTTTCGTGTCGTGTCCTCCATCATTTATTAGCGGTATTCGTTGGATAAGATTGGGCTGATGACTTTGGCTTGACGCCATCCGGGGGCCTCCGAGGATGGACCCATGGCTGATTCCTCTTTTTTCCAGTCCGTGCGCGCTTTTTTCGGCAAATTTGCCGTCTTGTTCAAATTGGCGGTGATTGGCTTTTTGATCCTGATTCTGCTCATCCCGCTCTCCATGATCGGCTCGGTATTGCAGGAGCGCTTGGGGCGCCGCAATGAAGCGGTGGCTGAAATCACCTCCTCCTGGGGTGATTCCCAGAAAATCATCGGCCCGGTTCTCCAGATTCCCTACAAAGTCCGCAGCAAAGTCTGGCGCGACCAGCCCCAGAAGAATGGCACCAGCAAGCGGGTCGAGGTGGAAGTGGTCGAGATGGCCCTGGCCACTTTCCTGCCCAAGGAGTTGAAGGTGGATGGCGAGATCCTGACCCAAAAGCTCCACCGGGGAATTTATGATGCCGTGGTCTATTCGGGCAACATCACCCTTTCCGGAGCCTTTTCCCAACCGGACTGGCAGGCCCTGAAAATCGATCCCAAGGAGGCGGTCTATGAGGATGCGGTCGTCGTTGTCGGTGTGTCCGATCTCCGCGGCACGCGTGGGCGGTTGGTATTGGATTGGGGTGGCCGGGCCTGCCCGATGACCCCGGGTACCAACACCGATCTTCTCCCGGCCGGGGTATCCGCATCGGTGAAAGGTTGGCTGCCGACCGATCAGCCCACGTCTTTCTCCCTGCCGGTTACTTTCAATGGCAGTCAGCAGGTGCTCATCGCGCCCCTCGGGGTGGAGAGCAGGGTCCATCTCAGTTCGGACTGGCCCGACCCCGGATTCCGGGGGGCCTTTCTGCCCACCAGCCGGGAGATCAGTGCCCAGGGTTTCACCGCTGCCTGGGATGTTTCTTACTACGGGCGCAGCTTTCCCCAGCAATGGGCCCGTCAGAATGAAGTTTCCTCGGCCACGCTACACAAATCTCTATTCGGTGTGGAATTTGTTTCGCTGATCGACTTCTACCGAAATGTCGAACGCGCCATCAAATACGCCATGCTCTTCCTGGTTCTGGTCTTCACCGCATTCTTCCTCTTTGAAGTGATCTCCAAGCTGCGCATCCATCCCTTCCAATACATCTTGGTCGGCGCGGCACTCTGTCTCTTTTACCTCGGGTTGCTCTCCCTTTCGGAATTCCTGCGTTTTGGCTGGGCTTACCTGGTCGCGGCCGCGGCCTCGTGGGCCTTGGTCTCGCTGTACAGCCTGTCCGTCCTGCGATCTGGAAGCCGCACGCTCATCGTGGCCGGGCTGTTGGCGTTGATCCAGGGTCTCTTGTATGTCGTCCTCCAACTCCAGGATTACGCCCTGTTGGTGGGGACCATCGGGCTTTTCCTGGCCCTGGCCGCGGTGATGTTTGTCACCCGACGGGTCGACTGGTACGGTGGGCGTGAAGAACCCGTTGCGCCCGCTTCCCCGGCTCAGCCGCCCCCGCTTCCGTGACTGATCCGATAGGATCTAATCTGGAAACAACCTGCCCTGCAGTTGGACCGGAGGCTCGGGGCCTGCTTCCGGGATGACCCCGGGATAAAGCGGGGACTCGATCAATGGCAGGCGGTCGTGGCCAAAATGGGCCGCTTCTTCCGGGGTGGCGGCCCGTGTCACCACCTTGATCAGTTCCTTGCCGGGCCCTTTCGATGGGTCGATCAACGCGCGCAACACGGTCCCCGCAGGCACCTCGCCCCAGACAATCCGGCCATCGCGGCTCGATCGCTCGGCGAATTTCTCCGCATGCAGATCGGCCAGCAAGGCTCCACGTTTTTTCCACCACTCGAGGATTTCCCCGCGCGCACAGCCGGCCCATACATGGTCTTTCGGCCGCCCGTCCGCCACCACCCGGATGGGGCGGGCCGGCTTAAACGTCTGACCCTTGAATTGGAAGGCAATGCACATGGCAAACATAGACCTAGCACATCGGGTCTTGGAATCACATTCCAATTCCCGGTTGAAATGCCACGGATTTCGGGCATTTTCTCCCGATGGCCGCTGAAACATTTGACGTTCCCAACCTCGAAGCCCGCACCAAGCAGCTCCGGAGGTTTCTTTGACGTACCAAAATTGACCACCCAGCTCGGCGAGCTCGAGCAAAAGATGTCGGCCCCCGGATTCTGGGACAACACCGACGCGGCGCAAAAAGTCATGACCGAGGCCAATGCCTTGCGCAACCGCATCAACGGCCTCGATGCACTGGAAAAACGGGTGGCCGATCTTTCCGTGCTGCTGGAATTGACCGAGGAAGAAAACACGGCCCAGGCGCGTGCGGATTTTTCCGCGGAATACCAGGCCGCTGAAAAAGCCTTGGACGACCTGGAGATTTCCGTCCTGCTCAGCGGTGAACAAGACCCCAACAACGCCATCGTTTCCATCCACGCGGGTGCCGGGGGCACCGAGGCCTGTGACTGGGCCAATATGATGCTGCGCATGTACAACCGCTGGGCCGAGCGCCACGGCATGAAGGTCAACATCCTGGATTACCTCGGGGGCGAAGAAGCCGGGGTCAAAAGCGTCACGCTCATGGTGGAAGGACCGATGGCCTACGGACTGCTCAAGGCCGAACGCGGGGTGCACCGATTGGTCCGTATTTCACCCTTCAATTCCGCCGGGAAGCGGCAAACTTCCTTCGCTTCGCTCGATGTCCTGGCCGAGGTCGACGACACCATCGTGATTGAAATCCCGGACAAGGACATCCGTGTTGATGTCTACCGCGCCGGAGGCCACGGTGGGCAGGGGGTCAACACCACCGACTCGGCCGTCCGCATCACCCACATGCCTTCCGGTTTGGTCGTGACCTGTCAGAACGAACGTTCCCAGATCAAGAACAAGGCCACGGCGATGAAAGTCCTCCAATCACGCCTTTACGAAATCGAGATGGACAAGAAACGCGCCGAGCAGGAGAAGCACTACAGCGAGAAGGGGGAAATCGGATGGGGCCGCCAGATACGTTCCTACGTCCTCCAGCCCTACCAGATGGTGAAAGACCTGCGCACCGGCGAACAGACCAATGACGTCCAGGGGGTCCTTGACGGAAAGCTGGATGACTTCATCAGTGCCTTCCTCAAGGGCAAGAAGCGCACCGACAAAGATGAAGATGAGGAGGATGACGGTTGAGCACCTTCCACAACAAGCTGGCCGAGATCCTCGCCACCAAGCGCGACGAGGCAGCCCGTCTGGAACCCCTGGCCGCGGAGCTGCGCAAAGCCGCGCTCAAGCGGAATGATTTCCGCGGCTTCCGACGCGTGCTTTTCCAGCCGGGCGCGGCCACGCTCATCGCCGAGATCAAAAAAGCGTCGCCCTCGGTCGGGGTGATCACGGATGACTTCAATCCGGTCCAACAGGCCCGCGAATACATCCATGCCGGAGCCCATGCGCTGTCCGTGCTCACGGACGAGAAGTATTTCCAGGGAAACCTCGGCTACCTCCAGGACATCCGCGACCAAGTGGACGTGCCGCTCCTGCGCAAGGATTTCATGCTGACCGTGCCCCAGATTTATGAATCGGTCATCGCAGGGGCCGATGCGGTCTTGTTGATTGTCGCCGCCTTGGAGGATGACCAACTGGCCCGCCTGTACCACACCGCCCACGACCTTCAACTCGATGTCCTGGTTGAAGTACACAATCTGGCCGAAATGGACCGAGCGGTCGATCTCGGGGCCGACATCATCGGAATCAACAACCGGAATTTGAAAACGTTCGAGGTCAACCTCGCCGCCACCGAGGATCTGGCCCCGGAAATTCCGGCCGATGTCCTGGGCATCACCGAAAGCGGAATCAAGACCCCGGCCGATGTCGACTATTGCCGCGGGCAGGGGATCGATTGTTTCCTCATCGGCGAGACCCTCATGCGCTCGGCCAACGTGAAGCAGACCGTGGAAGAGCTTTTCGGCGAAGGCCTGCACCGGCCCTGAGTGGATTTTTTTGCAGCGGCGGTCACAGACCGCCGCTGCAGGAGGAGGGTCAGAGCATCTCGATTTTTACCCGGGTCACGCCCTGGTTGAGCATGCCGATCTTTTTGGCGGCGGCGTAGGAAATGTCGATTTCGCGACCCCTGATGAACGGGCCGCGGTCATTGATGCGGACAATGACGGATTTCCCGTTGGCGAGATTGGTGACGCGCACCCGGGAATGGAAGGGCAGGGTTTTGTGGGCCGCTGTCAGGGCGTATTGGTTGAACTTTTCTCCCGATGCGGTGGGTCCGCCGTGGGCCCTTCCTCCATACCACGAAGCCCTGCATTCAAGCTTTTTGGGAAAAGCCGGGGAATGGGGGGTGCTTTTGCTTTTTTCCGATTGGGGCTCACTCGCGGCGGGGCAGAGCGAAACCGAGAAGATCAAGATCAACAGAGAAAGCCAAGGTTTGAAGGGATTCATGTTCTCTAGCATGGGGGTTGAACCCAAGCCGTCTATGGGGAGAACACCCCTGCTGGAAGCCTTTTAGGCGGGACAGAATGCCAGAAGTCTGCTGACAGGAAACGGGGCGGACTTCAATAGCCCGCTCCACCCACTGATCCTTTGACGATGGCGACCCCGGCCGAGGTGCCGAGCCGGTTGGCCCCGGCGACCACCATGGCCTCGGCGGCGGCCAGATCCTTGATACCCCCGGAGGCTTTGACTCCCATGGAGGGGCCCACGGTTTTCCGCATCAAGGCAACGGCCTCGATGGTGGCCCCGCCGGAGCTGAATCCGGTGGAGGTTTTGACGAAATGGGCCCCGGCTTTCTGCGCGGCCTTGCAGCATTCGACGATCTCGTGGTCGGTCAGGAGGCAGGTTTCCAGGATAACCTTGACGGTTTTACCCTGCGCGGCCGAGACCACTTCGTGGATCTCATGTTCGATGAAGTTCCAGTGGGCTTCCTTGGCGGCGCCGATGTTTTGGACCACGTCGACTTCGTCGGCTCCTGCCTTGATGGCGTCCTGGGTGGCGTGCATTTTCGACTGGGGGAGTCCCGCGCCAAGGGGGAAACCGATGACGGTGCAAACCTTCACGCCGGAGCCGTTGAGGAGCTTCTTGGCGTCGCTGATCCAGTAGGGGTTGATGCAGACGGAAAAGAACCCGTGTTCGCGGGCTTCGGTGCAAAGCTGCTCGATTTGGGTGCGGGTGGCCTCGGGTTTGAGGAGGGTGTGGTCGATGAGGGTGGCGATTTCCATGGAAGCATTAACCCGCAAGCCCAACACTTTAGCAAGGTTGGAAATCTATCCCGGCGGGCGGGATCAGAAGTCGAAATGACTCCGCAATTCGTTCAGGTAGGAATGGCCATAGCTATCATGCTGGGGAGCAAGTTATCAGTCACGTCTTCGCATAGCTTTTGGGTTGCCCATCATGGCTGGGGAGCAGAGGTCCATTCACAGGCAGATCGAGGAGTCGCTTCATCCGGTTTTTGAAGGCCATGATGACGGCTCAAGAGTGGAAGGAACAGGATTGCCGAGAACGGCCGCTTCTCTAGATTACCACCATGTCCACGGAAGCCGTCAGCCAAGCCCAAGCCGCCAAAATTGCCCTCGGGCAGGAAGTCCTCGCCAAGGTGATGGATTTTGTCGTGAAGTATTTTTTCCAGATCCTCGGAGCCGCGGTGGTTCTGGCCCTGGGATGGTGGGCGGCGGGCAAGGTTGGGAACTTCGTCACCCGCTTCTGTGAGAAAAAGAATTTGGATGTATTGCTGGCGCGGTTCATCGGCAGCGGAGTGAGGTTCGCGCTCATTGCGTTCATCGTGCTGGCGGCGCTCGACCTGGTCGGCATCTCGGTCACGCCTTTGGTGGCCATCGTGGGCGCCGGCACCCTCGGCATCAGCCTGGCCCTGCAGGGACCCATTTCCAATTATGGCGCCGGGCTGATCATCATCCTGACCCGCCCGTTCACCTTGGGCGACCTGATCCGGGTGGGCGAGTATTCCGGGGTGGTCGAGGAGGTCAAGCTGGGGTTCACCCGCCTGCATACCGAGGACGGCGAAATCATCACCATCCCCAACAAGCAAATCGTGGGCGAGGTCCAGACGAATTCGAAGGGCAACCGGGTGGTGGAATCGGTGGTAGGGGTGGATTACGCCGCCGATATGGACCGCGCGGTTGAAGCGGTGCGGGCGGCGGTATGGTCCGTGCCCGAAGTCGTTCGTGAACCCGTGCCGCAGGTTGGCATCGACAACTTCGGCGACTCGGCCGTGGTGATTGGTTATCGCTACTGGGTGCCTAGCCGGAATTATTTCAATACACGTTATGCGGTCAACCGGGCGGTTTTTGCGGCGTTGAACCGGGCCGGAGTCGCCCTGCCTTTCCCGCAGCGGGTGGTTCACCTCAAGACTGGAAACCCGGGTCGGGAGCCCTTGTCCTTGTGAATCCGCGCCCGCATTCGGCTGGGGGTTGTTCATGCTGCCTGAGATCCTGAGTGGAATTCCCGGACCGCGTTCGCTGGATCTGGCGCGGCGCTTGCGCGCGCATGAGTCGCCCAATGTGACTTTTCTTTCACCGAAGTTCCCGGTTTTTTGGGAACGGGCCGAGGGGGCGAATGTCTGGGATGTGGACGGCAATCGATTCCTTGACGTGACCAGTGGCTTCGGCGTGGCCACGGCGGGCTATGGACGCACGGAGCTGGCGGCCGCTCTGGGCGGGCAGGCAGCCCAGCTGAACCACGGGATGGGCGATGTCCATCCGACCGAGCTCAAGGTGAGGGTTTGCGAGGGGTTGAGCCGGGTGACCTTCGAGCGTTGGGGGCTGGGTTCGGGGAAGGTTCTTTTGGGAAACTCGGGGTTTGAGGCGGTGGAGGCCGCGCTGAAGACAGCTGCGTTGGTGACCGGGCGTCCACGGGTCATTGCCTTCCGCTCGGGTTACCATGGGTTGGGGTTCGGATCACTGGCGGTGACCGGCTTGGAGGCATTCCAGTCGCCCTTCCGCCAGCAACTGGCTGATTTGGCGGAATGGGCACCGTTCCCCGCCAAAGCGGCGGAAATGCCCGACGCCATCCACGCCGTCGAGGCCCTGTCCCGACGACGGGATATTGGTGCGATCTTGGTGGAACCGATCCAGGGGCGGGGGGGCGAGATCATCCCGCCGAAGGGCTTTTTGCCCGAACTGCGCCGCATCGCCGACGCGGCGGGGATTCTGTTGATTTACGACGAGATATACACGGGCTTCTTTCGCACCGGGCGATTCTTTGCCTGCGAATATGAAAAGGTTTATCCGGACTTGATTTGTCTGGGAAAGGCTCTGACGGGATGTCTGCCGGTTTCTGCTTGTGTGGGCCGGGCGTCGGTGATGGATGCCTGGCCGGTTTCGACTGGAGAAGCCCTGCACACCAGCACTTTTCTGGGTTCGCCCCTGGGGATGCGGGCGGTGTTGGAATCACTGGCTTTCTGGGAACAACCGGGGCGGGATAACGAGGCCCGTCTGGCCGAGGCGCGGTGGTGTGAGGCCCTGGCCCCATTGATGGCTTCGGCCAAGGTGCGGGAAATCCGCGGACGGGGATTGCTTTGGGGGGTGGAATTGAAGCGGAAAGTTGCGGCGGGCAAGCTGATGGAGTCCTGCCTTGCCGAAGGGTTGATTGTGCTCGGTGGCGGTCCGCTGGGAAATGTCCTCAGTCTCTCGCCGCCGTTGGTGATGACGCCGGAGCAGGTGGCTTGGGCGGGCCAATGCTTGGGACGCAGTCTGCGCGTAGCCGGATAAATTCAGTCAACCCTCATTCCGGGCCGGCAAGTCCGGGAAAGTGTGTCCGGTCCGTTTTCCGTTCAGGAATAGGCCACGTCTTTGCCGGGATCCATTTCGTAGTCGAATTCGGTCAGGGTGGTGACATTGGGTTCGATGACCTGTTTTTCATACTGCACCCAGAGGGCGCTTGCCCGGGCGGTGTTCAACTTGGACATGTTTTCGAAATCCATCGAAACAAAGACGTCATGGGGGTTCTTTTTGACGTCGATCTTCTTGCCGCAGCGGAGGTTCATGACCTCGGCGATTTTCAGGAGGCGGATGCGAGTTTCGACCATGATGTTTTCGGTCTGAGCAGGGGTGACGTCGGACTTGAGTTTGAAGAGCATGAGGTGGTGGACCATGGCGGCAGGAAGCATGGACTCGCGGGCAGGGGGGGGTCAACCCGGATATTTGCCCGCAATCCCCATGCGAATCCGCTCGACTCCCCCGGTAAATGCGTTTGAATCCGCTCATGTTCACGGACGTGTTCAAGAAAGGCGCCGAATTGGCAGCCGAAGACAAACTCACCTTTCCCCCACTCAAAGGAGTCAAAGAAGCCATGGAACCCACCCGCAGCACCAAGTCCACCAACGCCCACATTTCCGAGGATGTCGAGTTCAAGGGCACTCTGTGTTTTTCATCGAGCATGGAGATCAACGGACGCTTTGAAGGCGAGATCATTGCCGACGGACCGCTGATCATCGGCGAGAGCGCGGTGGTCAAGGCGGATATCCAGGCCCAGTCCACCGTGGTCATCCGTGGCAAGATGCAGGGCAACATCGATGCCAAGGACAAAGTGGAGGTGGCGGCCAAGGCCCAGCTTTACGGCGATGTGGTGTCGCCGCGTTTCAGCCTGAGCGATGGGGCCACCTTTGTCGGCAATTCACGCACGACAGAAAAGACCGCGCCCCCGGCCGACTTTGGCAATCTCTTCAACCGGCTGGAAAAGCCGGCCCGCAATACCCCGTCCCCGATTGTCTGAAGATTCCTCCTCTTTAGGGGGTCCGGATCATCCATTCCGAACGAACCGCTGAACCAGAGTATGTTCCGACAAGGGATCATGTTCATGGCATGCGTCGCGGCGGTTCTGGCTGCTCCGGCAGGCGCGCAATCCCAGATTTTTGCCGACGTCCAGCTCACGGGCGGGGTGGTTGGGAACTTCACCATCACCTTGGAGCCCGTCAAGGCTCCGGTGGCCGTGGCCAATTTCATCGGATTGGCCACCGGTCGCAACGCCTGGATTGATCCGGCCACCGGCCGCCTGCGCAACGATCCTTTTTACCAAGGACTGACCTTCCATCGCGTCGTGGCCAACTTTGTCTCGCAAACCGGTTCCCGCAATGGCCAGGGCACCGACGGGCCCGGCTATTCCTTTGCCAACGAGATTGATCCCAGTCTCAGCCATGCCACACCCTACACCGTGGCCATGGCCAATTCCGGCGGCGCGTATTCCAACGGTTCCCAGTTTTACATCACCACGGGAAACGCCACGGCTGCACCGACGGGCCTCGATGGCAGTTACACCATCTTTGGCCGTGTCACCTCGGGGGCCGCTGTCTGCGATGCCCTGAATGCCGTGACGACGAACGCCACTTCCGTCCCGCTGACCCCGGTGACGATTGCTTCGGTCAACATTTACGGCCCGTCTTATTCCAGCTTCAACCTCCAGCCCAACGGACTTCCCAAGGTCGTGGGGGGGCGTCCCTCGCTGACCCGGAACGGCACGGCCACCACCCTGGGCTACGACCGGCAGCCCTATTCCTCATACTTCGGGTCCAACAGCACCGATCTGGTGAGTTGGACGCGGTTCGTCAATGATGTCTATTTCCACGGTGTTGCCCCCACGGGAGATGTCGATGTGACCGGCCAAGCCTCGGGTGCGAGGGCTTTTTTCCAGTATTCCCGGGTGGATTACAGCTTGGCCCGCAACCCCTTCATACCGGCTTCGGTCGCCAATAAAACCTTCACCTTCCCCGGGCTCTTCGGCACCCAACAGGTGCAGATGACCATCAACGCCGCCGGTACGGGTGGGAATTATAGTTACACTTTTGACGGCATCTCGAGCCAGGGCGGCAACCTAACCCAGGTCTTCTACGCGGTGGGCAATTCCACTTACAGCCTCCGCCCGGCCTATGCTCCCTATCTTTTTGTGCAGTGGGATGGGACCAACCCGGTTCAGATCGCCTTTGACCGCTTGGAATACTCCTCCTCCAGCAGCGGCAAACATTATGGCCGGAGCAATGTCGGGGGTTTTTCGAATCTCTCCGGCATTTTCAACTCTGTACCCTAGGTGCGGTAATGGCCGCATCAGCGGACTTCGGTCGCCGTCATGAGGGATTTGAGCGTCTTCGGAGCTGCGGATGATGCGGTTTTTTGGAAATGGGCATGGGCGGCCGGCGCGGTGGGGTGGGGATGGTAGCTGTGGCAGGTCTCACAACTGGCGACAATACCCCCCTGGGCGCTGTGGCACTTCTGGCAACTGACCATCGTGGGCATGAGGATGTCGCTCGTCAGATGGCTGGCTTCGGCCTGATGGCACTCGCTGCAGCTCACATGCTGGTGTTTGGCGTGATTGAAAAAGGCACGTCCCAGCCAGCGATCCGGGGTGGTTGGGGCTTTGACAACCGGCGTATTGGTGGCCTGGCCGCCAACCTGGTGGCAGTAGGCACAACCGGCAAAGCGGGCCCGGCCCTCCTCGGGCATACCCTTGATCGCACCGGTCGGACCTTTGTCGGCATCGCTGAAGAAAACTTTCTTGGTCAGGTCATCACCGGAACGCACATCCTGTCGTAGGGCTTCGATCTGGGCCATGACGTAGGCCCGGAGTTCGGCCTCGCCGGAAATGCCCCGGGCGCGGCCTTTCTTGGCATATTGGAGCGGTAGACTGGCCAGGTAGGCCTGCACGGCCTCGACACTGCCATGGGGGATGGCGAGGTCGGGATTGCGGGGGTCGAATTGGAGGGAGTGGCAGGCTTGGCAGTTTTTCTCGAAGACCATCGGTTGGAGGTAGGATCCGCTGGGGTCGGGTTGGTGGCAGTAGTTGCAATCCAGCTTCTTTCCCCCGACGAGGGGGATGCCGTCGCCCTTGAGGTGCAGGGCGTGGTTGAAGGCCAGGGAATTCGGGTCTTTGAGTTTTTCCCGGTGGATCTGCCACTCGGGGTGGCCTTTTTCAAAAGAGGTGAAAACGGCGGGCGGGGTGGCCGAACGGCCCGGTTGGAAATGGGTGTGTCCGTCGCGCGGGGTCAGATCAAGGGCCGAGGGTGGCAGGGATCGGGCTGTCGTTTCGGCTGCCCTCATGGTTTGGGTGTTGCCGTGGCAGGAAGCGCAATTGGCGTCGGCCACGGGTTTCATCGGCCCGGCGGTGAGGTGTTCGTGGTGGCAGGCGGTGCAGGAGTGGGTGCGGGGCGACTGGCTGGCGTGGAAGTCGTGCTGCTGGTGGCACTTCATGCAGGCGGTGTCGACGGGCGAATTTTCGACCGATACCTGGAAGATGGAATTGGGCCGACCGTGGCAGGCGGCACAGTCGTTGGCCAGATCGGCGTGGGCTTGCGAAACCGGGCCCGGATTGTAGATGCGGGATAAGAGGTATTTTCCGGAGACGGAGGATTCCCAAGTGGTGATGATGGTGGCCGCGAGCACGAGCAACAGGGCGGCCAGGGTGCTGTACAGGAAGAGATGCTTGCGCAGGGTGCGAAAGTAGTGGTTCTCCTTGAAATAGGACAGATTGCCGGCGTAGCGCTTGGCGATCTGTTTCAGGCTGGGTTTGGATGAAGACATATCGGACCACTAATAAATACGGATCAATGGGGGTATTCTTTGTTGTGGGGATTTTGTGGTTATGGACCGGTTCAGTAGGCGAAGAGGGCGACACCGATGTGCCAGACAGTCAGGATGATGAGGATGAAGGAAAAGGGGGCGTGGGCCAGAATCCAGCCGTGGAGCCAGTGTTGGAGTTTCGTCTGGAGGTCGAGTTTGCGACGTTCCACGCACAGGTCTTTCAATTCCTCCAGTTGCGGGTGCCAGTGGGCGTGGGTCTGAACGCGCAACTGGATGAAAAAATCCTCGGTTGACTGGACATTGCCGAGGGCGTGGCGGTCGCCGCGGTCCAGTTCCAGGTAGGGCAGGATCGATTCCCGGGTTCCCCGGAGCAGGATGTCTGGGGGTGTGCCGGTTTGGGCCGGCTCCGGGGTGGCGGTGGCTGATGTGGCTGCGGAATCAGCGTTCGGATCCGGTTCCTGAACCGTTTCAGCAGGCGCGGGCGGGTGGCAGGCCTCGGCAAGGGACTTTTCGATGGCCTGGGCCCGGCTGACGATTTGGCCGCGAAGGAAAGGGATTTGCTCGAAGACGACCTCATCCGGCAGGCGGTCGATCATCATGCGGGGAAGCACATGTTGGAGCAGGAGTCCATAGACACCACTGAGCATCACGGCTAGGTAGATGCCCATGAGGAGGGACGTTTGAAAACCACCGAAGCGGAACCCGCAGTGGAAGAGGATGAGCGGAACGGTGAGGAAAGTCAGCCAGATGTGGCCCTTCATCCAGAACTGCATCCGTCCGATGCGCCAGCTGGGGTGTTTGCGCCGCCAGCCCAAAAGCGCGGCGAAAAGGAAGATGAGAAAGGACACCATGCCAAAGAACAGACCCAGCAGACTGCCACCGAAACTTTCATGGAGCGAACCGGGGATGAGGCCCGAGTAAAAAGTCAGGTAATAGGCAAGCCCGGCCAGGAAGGTGGCGATGCCCGTGGTGACGGCCCAGATGCGGTGGCTTCGGTCGATGATCATGGGAGGGTCAATGGGTGGTGCGGAAATGGGCGCGTTGGATGGGTTTTTTCTCGCCCATCAGCAATCCGGACAGACCGGGCATTCTCCGGGAGAAGAAGTCGACCGGATTGACGCGCATGGCGGCGTCGTGCGGACAGGCATAGACGCAGCTCGGAGTGGCCAGGTCGGTGCAGAGGTCGCAGGTGGTGGCCTTGCTTGTGGCGGCGGGTTTCTTGGCCGCCGGGGTGGCTGTGGCCGGTGGTGTTTCCGGTTTTTTGTTTGCCGTTTCCGCTTTGTCCAGCTTCCACTCGATGGGATGCATGGTGATGTTGCCGTAGGGACAGAGCTCGGCGCACTTGGTGCAACCGATGCACCAGTCCTCAATGACGATTTCCAGGCTTTCCTTCCGGCGGATGGAACCGACCGGGCACTGGGTCATGCAGAGCGGGTCCTGGCAGGATCGGCAGGCGGTGGCCACGAGGTAATTCTGGTAGCGGGTGCCGTCGCGGAGGAGACGGGTGACCCCTTCATGGGCTTCGGCACAGGCCTGCACGCAAAGATCGCAACGGGTGCACTTTTCGAGATCGATGAGGAGGAGGTTTTGCGCCTGGAGGAGACCGAGGTCGAGGGCTTCCCGCAGAGTGGAACTCGCGGGGAGCGAAGCCGGGCGCTCCCGGCTGGAAGGAGCCAGACGCTGGTCGACGACGGCCTCGATCGTTTGCGCCACCGAGGGATAGGCGGCCAGCATGGCATGGAAGTCGTCGGCGCCGATGACCACGAGGTCGACCGTGTCGGTGGCGGTGCAGGTGGCGGTGCGGGGGAGACGGCGGACCAGCCCGATTTCCCCGAAGTAGTCGCCACGGGAAAGATAGGTGAGGACCATTTCGCCCCCGGGCATGCCCTGGCTCACCTTTACCATCCCCTGGCGGATGAGGTAGAAGCGGTCGGCGGGGTCGTTCTCACGACAGATGACCTGGCCCTTGTAGAAGGTTTGCAGTCCGGCCCGGGCGCAGAGCTGTTGGACGAAGGATTCATCGAGCGATTCAAAGATCGGGACGTTGCGGATGTGGTTGAGCAGGGCGCGCTCGCGGTATTTTTTGTCGAGTTCGGCTTTGAAGGAGGTGCCCTTGAAGGTGGGGGCTTTGACCTTGGTGGTCGATTTGATCTCCTCCATGATATCGCGCGTGCCCACGAGCATATCGAGGACGACCCGGAGCATCTCGACCATGACGCAATCCTCGCGTGCGCGCACCGTGGCGGACCGGGGTTGGAAGGTACGGCAGGTCATCTCCCCGAAAAGTTCCCCCGCACCCAGTTGGGCGATGGGGGAGCCGACGGCGAGGTCGACACTGGCATCGACGGGGATCCAGCGGCGACGGGGAGGGGTGTCCTTGCGGCCATCGTTGGTTTCAGGCCGGAGCGCACTCTTCATGCGGGCGATGGTGCGGCCGAAGAATCCGCCGGTTTGCAGGGAAGTGGTGATGTGGGCCTGGGGTGAGGCGATGAAGATGTCCACACTGCCCGAGACGATGTAAAAGGCGGTGGAACCGAAGTCACCCTCGCGGCAGACGAGGTCGCCGGCCTTGAAATGGCGGACGGAGGCGGCGCCTTCGGCGAATTTGGTGAAGACTCCCTTGGGAACCTCGCCGAGGGCGGGAAGGAAGCCGAGCAGCCGATCGCAGCTCAGGGCCTCTCCCTGACCAAGTTTGCTTTCCATTGGAACGGTGACCATCTATGACTTTGGTAACAGAGTACATGCCAATCTCAAGGACGCTTGTGTGAGAATTTCAAAAAATTGCCCGGACCTGAACATCGGCCATAAGCGCCCACCAAAGCTGGAAATGAAGGCGTTCGTCCTGTTTTCATCGGCGTTTGCGTTTGGGCCGTTGCTGTTGGCAGCAGCCCCCGACTTTGTCGGCTCCAAGAATTGTTCGACGAGCGGATGCCACGGCGGTGCGGGGGACCTCTCCAAGCAATACACCGTGTGGTTCCGGGCTGATCCGCACTCGCGTGGCCACAGCACACTGACCACGGCACGTTCGGCCCGGATGGCCGAGGCGTTGGGCATGGCCGATGCGGCCCGGGATGCGCGTTGCACCACTTGTCATGCCCCATTTGCCGCAGTGGCACCGGAGAGGCTGGCGGCCTCGGCCCGGATTGAGGAGGGGATATCCTGCGAGTCGTGCCACGGAGCTGCGGAGGGTTGGTGGCGCTCGCACACCCGGAAAGACTACAGCCGGGGGCAGCGGGTGGCGGCAGGGATGCGTGATTTGCAGGATCTCTATCTCCGGGCCAATACCTGCGTGGCCTGCCACCAAGTGATTGATCCGGAACTGGTCAGGGCCGGACACCCCCGGTTGCATTTTGAATTGGAGTCGCACCAGGAACGCGAGCCGCGGCATTGGAAAGAAATCTGGGGCGGACCCCAGGCATGGATCACCGGTCAATTGGCGGTGCTGCGTGAATTGGCCCATCGCCGCAAGACTGCGGAGGATGACGTGGTGCGCGAGGACTGGGAATCCACCCTGTGGGTTTTGAAGGAAATCCTGCCAGCGGCAGAATTCGCACGTGTCTTGCCTGAGCAGCCCGACGCGGTTGTCTGTGATGATTTTGCCCGCCAGTTGGCCGGGGGAAAATGGAATGACAACCAGACCGAGGCGGTTTTCAAACGGTTGGGCCAGTTGGCCGGCGGGATGGCATCCCGGCCGGCATGGACGGCGATGGATGCCGCCCGCTGGCGCAAGCTTGCCGGTGGTCTGGCAGCGGTCGGGGCCTCGATGCCCGGAGCCAAAGAAGAACGGTTCCGCGAGGCCCTGGAACGCTTGCGTAAACCTCTCGACCCCGGAGCCAAAGGACCGAGGGTCTCGTTGGCGGATGATTTGAAGATTGTGGCGGGGCGTTGACTTCACTCAGCAGCTGAAAACCCTTGATCTGGCCAATGGGAGAGGGGCAGGCGGTGCCGAGCGGCAAAACTCCCCAAAAAATCTTCTGGAAGTGCTTGCCTCTGTCGGGCATCCCTATTCGATGCGCGTCTTGTCGGGAATCCAGCCTTCGGGGGCAGCCCATCTCGGGAATTACTTCGGGATGATGCGGCCGGCCATCGAGCTCCAGGCCCGGCACGAGGGGTGCTTTTATTTTATCGCGGACTACCACGCCCTGACCTCGGCCGGAGAATCCGGTGGATTGGAACAGAGGGTGCAGGATCTGGCCGTGGACTTCCTTGCCTGCGGTTTGGACCCTTCGCGGACGGTTTTTTACCGCCAGAGCGCCGTGCCCGAGGTGCATGAACTCGCCTGGTATCTTTCACAGGTCACCCCGGTGGGCTTGCTCGAGCGTTGTCACAGCTACAAAGACAAAACATCCCGGGGCCTGGCCGCCAATCACGGTCTCTTTGCCTACCCGGTCCTGATGGCCGCGGACATCCTCTTATACGACGCCGACCTCGTCCCGGTGGGAAAGGACCAAAAACAACACCTCGAAGTCACCCGCGACATCGCCCAGAAGTTCAACGAAGCCTTCGGTCCGGTGTTCAAGCTGCCCGAGCCATCGATCCGCGAAGAAACCGCAACGCTTCCGGGATTGGATGGCCAGAAGATGTCCAAGTCCTATCATAACACGCTCGACTTGTTCGCCCCGGAAAAGGAATTCCGCAAAAAGATCATGTCGCTCAAGACCGACTCGACTCCGGTCGAAGCGCCCAAACCCATCGAGGGTTCGCTCCTGCTGGCCTTGGCCAAACCAGCCGCCTCGGACGAACAGTTTGCGGCCTTGGTTTCCAGCATGCAGGCGGGAGGCAGGGGCTACGGCGACTACAAAAAGGAACTGTTTGAACTGCTCTGGGAATTCCTGCGTCCGATGCGGGAAAAACGCGCCGAACTGGCCGCCGACCCCGGCTGGGTCGCGGGGGTTCTCCAGCAGGGCGGTGAGAAAGCACGCGTGGTCGCGGCCACCACCCTCGAACGTGTGCGGAAAGCGGTCGGTATCCAACCATGAGTGAAATCACCGATCTGCCGACAGACCCCTGGCGTGTCTCCCTGCCCTCATTCGAGGGCCCCCTCGACCTTTTGCTGTACCTCATCAAGAAAACCGAGGTCGACATCTACGACATCGAGATTGCCAGCATCACCGACCAGTACCTTTCTTATCTCGATCACATGGTGAAACAGGATCTGGAAGTTGCGGGCGAGTTCCTGGTCGTCGCGGCCAACCTGATCTATATCAAAAGCCGCACCCTTCTGCCCGAAGACCAGCAACCGCCCGAGGAGGATGCCGAGGAGGAAGACCCGCGCTGGGAGCTGATCAAGCAATTGGTCGAATACAAGAAATTCAAGGATGCGGCGGGTAACTTGGGCGAACGGGAGCGGCTCCGGGAGCTCATCTTCCACCGCGAAGCCAAACCGGTCCTTGCCGTCAGCCAGGAACCCGCGGCCAAGCCGGGGCTCGGGCGGGTCGGGGTCATTGACCTGGTCAAGGCCTTCCAGACCGTGCTCCAGCGGGCGCGTGAGCGCGACGGCTTCAAGGAAATCTACGAGGACAAATACACCGTCAGCGACAAGATCCAGTCCATCCTGGCCCTGATCGAGAAGCAGGCGCGGCTTCGTTTCTTCGAACTCTTCCATGACATGACCTCACGCACCGAAATTGCCGTGACCTTTCTTGCCTTGCTGGAGCTGATCCGGCTAAAACAACTCAAGTGCGTCCAGTCGGATGTCTTTGGAGACATCGACATCCTGCGCGCTTGAACGCATCCCGTCTTTCCCATGGAACTGCCCACACTCCTCGAAGCCATCCTTTTTGTTGCCGACAAGCCGGTCCCGGTGGGCGACCTCCTCGAACTCGTCCGCAAGAATGGGAGGGAAGGGGAGCCCTCGCCATTTGCCTCGGCCGTGGAATCGGACATCCGTTCGGCCCTGGCGGTGCTGGATTCCTCGCTGGCCCCCCGGGCCATCCAGCTGGAGGAAGTCGCGGGTGGATTCCGACTGGCCACCCGACCGGACTACGGTCCCTGGTTGGGTCATCTTTTCGCACACGAATCCAAGCCACCCAAACTCAGCCAGCCCGCGCTTGAGACCCTGGCGGTCATCGCCTACCGCCAGCCCATTTCGCGGGCGGAAATCGAAGCGGTGCGCGGCGTGGCCGTGGGGGGTGTGTTGGAAACCCTGTGCGACCGCGAAGTGGTCCGTGTGGCCGGGCGTGCGGATGTTCCCGGTCGGCCCTTGCTTTACGAAACCACCCCGTATTTCCTTGAACACTTCGGCCTGCGCGACATCAACGACCTACCGAACGTGGAAGAACTCAAGCGCGTCAAGCTGCCGGACCCGCCTGAGCCGACCTCCGAGGTACAACAGGACCTGATCCATGAACCTTCAGAAATTGCGCCTGCAGATCGACAAGATTGACGCCCGGCTGCTCGCCCTGCTGAATGCCCGCACCCGGCTGGCTGAACGGGTGGGCAAGCTCAAGCGTTCGTCCGGACAGGCTGTCTTCGCACCCGAACGCGAGGAAATCCTCCTGCGCAGCCTGGCCAAATCCAATCCGGGTCCCCTGACCAACGATTCCCTTCGTGCCATCTACCGGGAGATCCTCTCCGCCTCCCGCAGCCGCCAGAAGCCACTCACGGTGGGCTATTTTGGTTCCGAGGGCAGCTACTGCCACCAGGCGGCCCTCAGTCGTTTTGGGGCGGGAGACAGCTATGTTTCGGCCCCGACCATTCCGGAAGTCTTCGCCCTGCTCGATCGCGACGAAATCGACACCTGCGTGGTTCCGGTGGAAAATTCGATCGAAGGCGGGGTCAATGCCACTTTGGACATGCTGGTGCAGACCGACCTGAAGATCTGCGGTGAAATCTGCATCCGCATCCGCCATGTTTTGATGGCCCGTCCGGGCACGCAAAAGATCAACAAGATTTACTCCCATCCCCAGGCCTTTGGACAGTGCCGCCAATGGTTGCTCCGCCATTACCCGGGCGTGCGCTTGGTCGAAAGTTCCAGCACATCCCACGGGGCCGAATTGGCCGCAAACGAAGCAGGCAGCGCCGCCATCGCCAGCCAGTTCGCCGCCCGCCGGTGCGGACTCGAAGTGCTCCACACCAACATCCAGGACGCACGCCGCAACATGACCCGGTTCCTCGTCCTCAACCGTACGCCCGCCGGACCCAGCGGCGACGACAAAACCAGCCTCCTTTTTTCCGTCTCGCATGAAGTGGGGGCACTCGGTAAGATTCTACGTGTCTTCTCGGATCGCGAAATCAACTTGGAAAAAATCGAATCTCGGCCGGCTATGCAGAAGGAATGGGAATATCTTTTTTTCGTGGATGTCTGCGGTCACAGCCAGGATGCGGACTTGGCGGCCACCTTGGATGCCATCCGACCCAAGACCCTTTGGTTGAAAGTGCTCGGTTCATATCCCAGGGCGCACCGACATGACTGACGAAACCAATAAACCCCCGGGCCAGCCATCGGTGGTTCCCGATCCCTTTACCGCGGATGGAGCTGCTCCGGCCAAGCCCTCTTCTTCACCGACGGCAGTTCCGATTCCTCCGCCCTCCGCCAAAAGCAAAGAGACTTCGGGCAAAGGGGAGTCCCGTTTCCTGCGCAACTATCAATCCAAGGGTGTCGGAGGAGAGGCCTTGCCTCCTGCACCTGTTGACGATCTGTTCAATGGAACAGCCGCCACGGACCAAGTCCCCAAATCCCAACCATCTGGGACTCCCGTGCCGCAAGCCCCGGCCTCTTCCAGAGCTAAAGTTGCTCCCGCGACCGAATCAGTTGCACATGATGCGGGCCCTCCTTCATCGCCTGCAAGCCCTGCCGAGGCGCGCTTGCGCTCTACGGTGTGGATTCCCTCTTCCGAGCTCCCGCCTCCACCCCCCCCCGTTCCGACCCTTGTGGTTCCCACGGGGGTTATCACTGGATCCCAAATAACCCCCACTGTAGAGCCCGAATCCAAGGCCCAAGTCCAATTGGAGAAGTCCGCGCCTGAACCGGATACGGCACGCGTCGCTACCACTCCTCCGGAAGCGGGACGCTCAAGCGGTGTGGTTCCCCCGCCGCCCCCCGCTGTTCCGCAGATTCCTCCGCTCTCCGCCCCCCCGCAAGAAAAAGTCCCGCTTCCTCCGCTTCCAGTAGTAACTAACGAGTCAGTTGAAACAAAAGTCCCCCCTCCGACTCCAAAGTTGCCCGCCACTCCACCCCCGCCGGTGGCTCCGCGTGTGGCCGCGCCCGAAGCCGGACGCCCGGTTTCAGCATTGCCGCCCCCCCCTCCAGGTTCAAAATCTGTCGCTGCCCCTATCCCGGGACCATCCGCCAAGCCCAAGGCGTCCGTGGCCTCTGAGACCCCGGCTGCAAAAGAAGCGAAACCAGGCCCGGGCAATGAGACTGCCGCATCCCGGCCGACCCCGGTCCGTGATTTGCGCCGTCCGCGGGTCACCCTCAAGCCGGTGCCCGTGGGACAGAACCGGGCCAGTTGGAAAACCCCGGCAGCCATCGTTGGCATTCTTGCCTTCCTCGTGATCAGCGCGGTAAGCATTTACCTGCTCAACCGCGAGACGATCCTTGATATCAACGTCGAGCCCGGACAATACCAACTCCAGCCAAAAGCATTCGTTGTCTTCAACTTCGCCGGAAAAACCAGCATGTTGAAACGGGATTTCCTGGCCCGCCAGGCCCCCTTGCTTGAACAGCTCGACCAACAACGCGAACAACTGGCCTCGGCCAAGAGCGACCTCGCTTCCCGCCAACAACGCCGCGACCTGCTCAGCGAGTCCAGCGACCAACTGCAGAAGGAAATCCCCCAGATCCTGGAGCGAAGCCAGAAAGAATTGGACCAATTCTGGGAAAAGCAGGGCATGGCCCTCAAGGAGGAGTACAATTCCTTCCGCGACAGCCTCCACCAGGAAATCCAGGACCGGGCCAAACAGCTCGGTCTGAAGTATCAGAAAAACCTCGAACTCGATGCCATCGAGGTCGCCGCGAACGCCTTCAGGCTTTCCCTTTACAACGCGCCAACGGGCGTGGCGGTTGACGAGCAGCGCAAATGGTCCGAAGCCCTGTTGAAACGATGGAACGAATTCGAGAAAAAGTGGAACGACAAGCAACTGGAACTGAAGAACAAGGCCATAGCGATCAAACAGGAGCCCGGTCCGCAGGTCGCCGCCGCCCAGGAGCGCATCGAACAACTCCGCTCGGAAATTGCGGCCCTTGATATCGAATTGGGCGCCCTGCGTGATGAGGTCGCCACCTATGAGCAACGACTTCAAGAAGCCCGTCAGGCTTTGGAGGACACGGTGGCTCCTTTCCTGCGCGAATTGCTCAATGTTCCGGGTGACTTCGAGAAGATGACCCTTGATCTTCCCGCGGATGGCCATCTTCTCGTGCGTGACGTGCAAGAGCGCACCGAACTGCCGCCGGGTGAGTACACCCTGTTGGTGCGCGGATTGCTCCAAGACGATGAATACTGGGCCGTGCGCGACTTCACCGTGTTGGAGTACAAAAAGAACGACATCCAGGTTTTGTCCACGGATTTCAAGCCCGCCCGCGATTACCTGATTCCCAAGGACAAGTGACCCGGCGGCACATCTCCCAACACCGGATCCCAGACCGCAAAACAACCGGCACTGTCCACCAATGGCGCCGGTTCATCCCGGTTGGAAGGGTGGAGGCTTGGCTGGACGATCTGGCGGTATTTCCTGATTTGACCCCGGTGGTGACCGAGAAGCCTGGTGCCCGCAGGGCCCTGCTGACGGTTTGCGCGGCACAAGCCTCCATCTTGCATCCGCTCCTTGCTGCTATGGGCGGCTCTGTCCGGGCTTTGCAACCGAACGACTGGCTCCAGCGGCAAAAAAGAAATTTTGTCCTCAGGGTGGGCAGGCAACTGGCGGTCGTCTCCGAATCCGGCCCGGCTCCAGATGGGGTTCCGGTTCTGCGCATACCCGCCGGCATGGCCTTTGGCACAGGAGAACACACCACCACCGCATTGTGCCTCCGCCAGGTGGCGGAGGTCATCCGGAGACGCAAACGTTCCGGCGACTCCTGTCTGCGCTTGATCGATGCTGGTACGGGCAGCGGCATTCTCGCACTGGCCGCGGCCCTCTTGGGCGCAAGGGTCGAGGCCTTCGATGCCGATCCCATTTGCCTGAAGGAGTGCCGGGCCAATGCCTCCCGTCATCCCCAGGTGCCCAAGGTGGAATGGAGACGGGGCGATGTGCTCACTTACCGTCCCCGGCATCAGGCGGATGTGGTGGTGGCCAATCTCTTCGCCGACCTTCTGCGGGCAGCCCTGCCAAGAATGCTCCGGTGGGTCAGACCGGGTGGACTCTTGATCATGTCCGGCATTCTGCGCACGCAGGAAACGGACATCCGGAACGCGCTGGCCCACGGCGGTTACCGGGTGACACGCACCCTGCGACGCGGCAAATGGGTCTGTCTGGTTGCCTCCAAGTGAGCTACGGCAAAACGAGTATTCCTTGGGCCGGTTTCAACCCCGGGCATTTCTGCTCGACGCAAGCCGTCGCATCCTGATGATGTCCGTTGCACGCCAGACGAACGATCCCATTAAACCTATGTCCGATTCCGAAATGCCCTTGGCCAATGCCTACGACTCGGTAATCCAATTTCCCGAACTGAAGGGATTGGGGGGGGGTGAGAAGTCGGCAACTGATGGCGAAAGCAGTGTCCTGCATTGCCGTGGCCTCCATCATTATCTGGGGGAGGGGGAAAGCCGGGTGCATGTCCTCAAGGACGTCAGCATGACCCTTTATCCTGGGAAGATCTATTCGGTCATGGGGCCTTCCGGTTGCGGAAAAAGCACCCTTCTCTACCTTCTCGGGCTGCTGGACCGGCCCTCAGAGGGGAATGTTTGGATAGGTGAACGAGAAACTTCGGCTCTCAACGACGAGGAAATGTCGAACCTGCGCAACCTCCACATCGGCTTTGTCTTCCAGTTCCATTTTCTCCTCCGCGAGTTCAGCGCGCTGGAAAACATCATGATCCCGATGCGCCGGGCCGGACTGTTGGATGAACCGGAGATGCGCAAGCGTGCCGCCCATCTGCTGGACTTGGTCGGACTGGGCGACAAGACCCACCGCCACCCCCATCAGTTGTCCGGTGGGGAGCAGCAACGGGTGGCCATCGCCCGCTCACTGGCCAACAACCCGCGAGTGGTCCTGGCCGACGAACCCACCGGCAATCTGGATACGGCCAACTCCAAAAAAGTTTTTTCCATGATGCGCAAGCTGGCGCATGAGACGCGCCTGAGTATGTTGATTGTCACCCACAACGCCCAGATCGCCGAATCTTCCGACCACACCTACGAGATGCGCGACGGCGTCATGCACTGAACGCAGGCGGCTCAACGGGCCACTCCTCGTCGGAGAACCTTGATGATCCGTTCCTGAATCGATGGGTATGGACGATAACCCGGTGCCCGCGCAACTGCCAATCCGCCCAAAAACAGCAAGACCCAATGGGTGGGAGTTGATTGAAACTCAAAGGGTTTTTTTCATGGAGAAGCCACAATCGCATCGCATGACGGCTCTTGCACATGTTGACAATACCCCGATTTCCAGCAGCCTGAGCCACGGTAACCCGGGCAAACGGACCATTCCGATGACATGAAACTGGTGATCGATTTGCAGTCTGCCCAGGGGCAGAGCGGCCAGAGGGGTATCGGTCGACAGTCGGTTTCCTTGGCCAAAGCCCTGGCGGCGGACTCCCGCGGCCACGAGGTTTGGATACTGCTCTCAGGACTTTTTCCAGATACGATCGAACCGCTGCGAAACAAACTGCAGCCTTGGATCTCCCCGGAACGGATCGTGGTCATGGATCTCACAGGACCCGTGGCCTGGAGGCATCCAGCTAGCGCGCGCATGCGGTTGCAGGCAGAAAATGAACGGCAAAAGATCCTTTCCTCGCTCCGTCCCGACGCGGTGCTCCTGAGCAGTCTCTTTGAGGGATTGGCGGATGAATCCGTGACGTCATTGGCGGCAGGGGACCCTGGTTATCTCCAGGTGGTGAGTCTTCACGACCTCATGCCCCTCATCCACCCGCAAATTTTTTTGAACAGCCCTTTGCTGAGGGCGTGGTACGCAGAAAAACTGGGGCATCTGTCGCATGCCGGCCTTTTTTTGGCGATTTCGGAATCTTCGCGCAACGAAGGTATCCAACAGATGAATCTTCCCCCAGGGCGTGTGGTTTCGATTTCCTGTGCTGCCGATGCACTCTTCCGCCCCCGTTCCTATACGGAAAGGGAGCGCTGCTGTCTCTTGGGCAAATTCGGGATCACCCGGCCCTATGTGATGTTCTGTGGGGGGGACAGTCCCCAGAAAAACATCGAAACACTATTGAGAGCCTACGCCTCACTGCCTCCGGAACTGAGGAAGCAATTCCAATTGGCTGTCGTGTGCGGTATCGAATCCAGACGGCGTTCCGCTCTGCAACAACTCGCCACCCAACTGGGTTTGGAAGACGCCAATGTGGTCTTCACCGGTTATGTCAGGGATGAGGAACTTGCGGCCTTTTACCAGTTTTCCAGCCTGTTTGTTTTTCCCTCGTGGCACGAGGGCTTTGGGCTTCCTGTGCTGGAAGCCATGTCGTGCGGCGCGGCCGTGATTGGCTCGAACACCACCAGCATCCCGGAGGTGCTCGGCCTGTCGGATGCCATGTTCGATCCCCACGATGTGCCCTCGCTGAGTCTCTTGCTGCAGCGTGCCTTGCAGGACCCGGCATTCCGCGAACGCTTGGTGGCCCATGGTTTGGCCCGGGCCGCGCAATTCAGCTGGGCTGCCTCCGCCCTCCTGGCCTGGCAGGCACTGGAATCGGCCACCGGTATGCCTGCTGCCCCATCCGCCTCCTCTGGACCGGCTGTTCCGCCCCACCCCGGGGAGAAATCTGCTTTGATTGCCGCCCCCCTCGTGCCTGAGGTGAATTATCAGCTCCGCACGCCCCATTCGTTTGGCCCCTATTTGGGCCCAGGCTGGTCCGCCCGTGAATCCTGGGGAGCTTGGACTGATGGACCTGAGGCCTCGTTGTTCTTTGAAGTGACCGCCCCCGATGGACAGTCCATCGTTCTGAAGCTTCGGGGGCGGGCATTCGTCAATCCAAGGCTGCTCTGGAAGCGGATCAAGATCAGTGTGAACGGCCGGCAGGTCCGGGACTTTTTATTTTTTTTCCCGTGCCCAGTTCGAAATCTTAGTGTGCCACTGGGCCCCGCGGATGCAGAGGGTTTTTACCGTGTCGCTTTGTCGATCCACCCGGTGTGTTCTCCCGCCTCGATCGGACAAAATGCGGATGACCACCGGCAGTTGGGTTTCGCTCTGAAGGGGCTGAGGTTGGATCATCCGGTGCGCAGTGTTTCGCTGGCCGGGATCTGGCACTGGTTACTGCACCGCAGGGGACCCACCGCCAGATTGGTTGCCTCGATGGCTCTTCCCGAAGCGATGCGAGACGATTTGCGCCAATTGGCCCTTCGTGGAACCCGCACCTGTACAAGTCCATCCCGGCCAAAGGTCCGAACGGGTGCCGTGAGCGTGGTGATTTGCACCCTCAACCGCGCGGCCATGCTCGAGCAAACCCTCCGTGGCCTGGAACAGCTGACCGGTCCGGAATTCGAAGTGGTGGTGGTCAATGGACCATCCAGGGACGGTACCGCCGGTGTTCTGGAGGGCAGGCGGGGCAGGATCAAGGTTGCCCAAACCGACCTGGCCAACCTCTCGGTCTCCCGCAACATCGGATGGTCGATGGCAGCCGGCGAATTCATTGCCTATCTCGACGACGATGCGGTGCCGGACCCATTATGGTTGATCCAAGTATTGCAGGGCTTTGATCATGCCGGTGTGGGTGCTGCTGGAGGCAAGGTGCTCGACCGGACAGGCAAATCCTTCCAATACGAGTATGCCTCCTCTGACCGCCTAGGTAGAAGCAATTGGCTGTTGAAGGCGGCCTGCTCCGAACGCAATTACCCGGGCAGTTACCGATTCCCCTACCTCCAGGGCACGAATGCCGTGTTCCGCCGTTCGGTGTTGTCGGAATTGGGTGGATTTGACGAAAATTACGCCTACTACCTCGATGAGACCGAGCTTTGTCTCCGGGTCAATGATGCGGGGTTTGTGATCCGCCAGTTGCCGGGGGCTTGGGTGACCCACCACAACGCGTCCTCGGATTTGCGCCAGGATGATGTAATCGTGGATCATGGCCCGATTCTTTTTTCGAAAATATACTTTGCCAACCGCCATGGCCGGTTCTTCCACAGCCAGTCGGAGATTGACGAGGAATGCCGCAGGTTCGTCACGGATCATCGCAACGGGATCGCCCATCATTTGCAGGCGGGGCGCGTGGATGCCCGCCTTGCCCGTGAGTTCGATACTCGCGCGGAGCTTTGCTGGCGCAAGGCATTGGAAGCCGCCGACCTGCCGCCCCGCCTGGCTGTCCGTTCCGGACCGGTTCTGGAGCCCGCACCGTTCCTCAACTATCGGCTTTGATGGTTCATTGAGGGGCCACGGTCAGGCGTCCTCTTTGCGCGGGTAATCCAGCGCGGTAGCCACCCTGGCGCGTGCCTGTTCCATAAGCTTGGAGGCATACACCATCTCATCAGGTGTTTTTTCCGGGAATAGGGGAGGGTGGATGACGACTTCCACATTTCCGCGCAGTCTGGGAAGGCGGTCCAGCTCCTTGAACAGTGGCTGCACTCCCCGGAGAGTGATGGGAACCAGGGGTGACCCCGTGCGGATGGCGACAATGCCCGCGCCCGGTTGGAATGTTCCCAGGACGTCGCCCCTTCGTCCTTCAGGCAAAATCAGCAGATGGCGTCCCGCTTGGATCTGCTCGATCATGCCACGCAGATGGATGGAGCGCTGGCTCATGAAATCGGCCTCATGGCTGATCGGGACGGCGCGCAGGCATCTCAAGATGGGTCCGACGATGGGATACTCCAGCATGCGGAACCAGACCACCGGCACCACCCCCCTGTCACAGATTCGGAGCAGCACGGCAAAGAGAAAAAAACCGTCGTAATGGGAGCCGTGATTCGAAATGAAAATACAAGGGCGATCCACAGGCAGGTGCCCGGCACCGGTTAGGCGCATACGAAAAAGCATCGTGACAAACGCCGAATACAGGCGCTGCAGGGGCAGGCAGAGGCTCACATGCCTCCAGAAATGCGATACCCCGGGAATGTGTTTGGAGTCCACATGGTCGGGATGCCAAAACCATGCGTTCATGCCGGGAAAAAATGCGGGGCAATGGCTTCTGGGACAAGTATATTCCGCGCGACGATAAGCGTTGCGCCCGGACGGTGGTCCCCATAGATTTGACTGCTTCGTCCCATGGATTGGAAGCGTTATTGGAACATCATCCTTTACCGGGCCTACGCTGAAATCAAAGCGGAGGCCCAGATCAATTACATGGGCTACGTCTGGTGGTTCTTGGAGCCTTTGGTCAACACCATACTGTTTTACGCCATTTTGATCCTGGTCATGCAGCAATCGAATGTGGGGGCTGTCTCTTTCCTTCTCGTGGGCACCATTGTTTGGCAATGGTTCAGCGCATCCGTGGTCAGTTCCTCCCAGTCCATTTTTGAGGCCAGCATGATGCTGAAGTTGGTTTACCTTCCCAAAATCGTATTACCCCTTATTTCCATCCTGGCCGGTATCTGGCGGTTCATGTTTTTGTTCGGACTGCTGCTCCTGTGGTGTTTTTTCTCGGGCAACCCCCCGAATATCCATTATCTCGCCCTTCCCTGTCTCTTCGTCACCCAGTTGATTCTGATCCTCGGCTTCAGTCTCCCTGTGGCCGCCCTGATCCCTTATTTCCCGGATGGGAGGTTCGCCGTCGATGCGGTTCTTCGTTCGATCATGCTGGTGTCGGGAATATTCTTCTCGGCCGACCAGGTGCCGGTGCAGTATCACTCCTTGCTTTATTTGAACCCCATGGCGGTTTTGGTGGAATCCTACCGCTCCATTCTTCTTCACGACTCGTGGCCGAATTTTCTCCGCTTGGGATGGGCCTGCGCGTTCGGTTTGCTCCTCGTGGTTGGATCGTTCTCCATTTACCGCAAAATCGACCGCTCCATTGTGAAATCCATCCACCGCTGATCTCATGGAAAGCATCATCCGATTGGAACAGGCGGGCGTTTGCTACCGCAAAGCCCAGGGTTTTTTCAAAGGGTCCCGATCCGATTTCTGGGCCCTCAAAAGCATTTCCTTCGAATTGCATGCCGGTGAAACACTCGGTGTCATTGGACGCAACGGGGCGGGCAAAAGCACGCTCCTCAGGTTGTTGTCCGGCATCATCGAGCCCGACCGCGGGAAGATTTGGATACGACCCAAGCTTTGCAGCACCCTGCTTTCCATCGGTGTGGGTTCGCATTCCACACTTTCGGGCAGGGAAAACGCCATACTCAACGGCATGATTCTCGGGGCGACCAAGGAACACATGGTGGCCAGCTTGGAGCGGATCAAGGATTTTTCCGAACTGGGCGATTTCTTCGAGCAGCCGATTTACACCTATTCGAGCGGGATGCATGCCCGCCTCGGTTTTGCCACGGCACTGGAAGTCGCCCCTGATGTGCTCCTGATCGATGAAATGCTGTCCGTGGGAGACCGGACTTTCCGGGTCAAGTCGGGGGCCGCTGTCCGGGAAAGGCTGAAATCCGGAAAGGCCGCCGTCATGGTTTCACACGACACCGAAACCATCAGGGATTTGTGCAGCAGGGCCATATGGATCGAACACGGGGAATTGCTGGCCGACGGGACCCCGGAGGTGGTCATGGCCAAATACGATCAAGCCATGAGCGGGCCGCACAATGCCATCGGTTGAGTATCCCGGCGTCATGATTTACATGGATGTAACCAGCGCCTCCGCCTCCCCGATCAATATGGGAGTCCAGAGGACTGTTAGGGGTCTTCATCGTTTGCTCGCCTCGGGCATGGGTGCCGCGGTCACTCCGGTCCGCTGGGATTTCTTCCGCCGGAACTATGCCCTGCTTTCCAAACGGGAAAGGGATTTCCTCGAAAACCCATTCGCCTCCTACCAGTCAGGCCAGGCCGTTCCGGGGCGCTGGCAGTGGAAAAGCTGGCTGGCATCCTGTTGGGACTCGGCAACACGGGGCGCCCGCCTGATTGATCTGTCCTCGGTCATGGGAAAGAATGATGTGCTTTTCATTCCCGACCTTTGCTGGGATCTGCGCATCTACTCCTGGAAAAGACTGGCCAGCTGGCCGGGGCGAAAGGTCGCGGTCTTCCATGATGCCATGCCGCTCAACATTCCCGGGCAGGCCGAGAGCAACGATACGGTTTTCCGGCACTATGTTGCGGCTCTCGGACGCCTCGACCAGGTGATCTGCATTTCAAAAGAGGTGCGCGACGATCTTCTGCGTTATTGGGCGGAAATGGGTGTGGAGGCCAAGCCCACTCCGTTGCTGGTTTGGCCGGTTCCTTTTTCGGGTCCGCGTCCGGACAACCGCCCCAACCAGACCGCCCGCCACCTTATCTACGTGGCCCGACTTAAACTGCGAAAGAACCACCTGGTGTTGTTGGAGGCCTGCGAGAGCCTTTGGAGCCGGGGGATAGAATTCAGTCTGGACCTCATTGGAGTCGAGGATTCGGTGACGGACACCTGGCGCATCTGTCAGCGGGTGGACGAACTGGCGGCCAAGGGTCGCCCGGTCCGCTGGCGCAAGCACATCAGCGACGAGGAATTGAACCAGGCCTACCAGGCGGCCTCGTTCACGGTGTTCCCCTCCAGGATGGAGGGATTCGGTTTGCCCATTTTGGAAAGTCTCTGGCACGGGCGTCCGGTGATCTGTGGTCGCAATGGGGCCATCGGAGAGGTGGCTTCAGATGGAGGGGGATGCTTACAGATCGACCAGAATGATCCGTCCCAACTGGCGGCGGCCATGGAAAAGCTTCTTAGTGATCCCGACTTTTACCAATCCCTATGCGCGGAAGCAGGCAGACGTCATTTCCGCACTTGGGAGGAATACGGGCGTGACCTCGGTCCCGTACTGGGGTTGCAGCCCGCGGGCTGATTCCTGGAACACTTCACCAGTCAGTCTGCGCTATGATTTACCTCGATGTGACCAGTTCCTGTAAAACGGTGCTGAACACCGGGGTCAAGCGCATGCAAAGGGGGCTGCATGCCTGGCTTGGCCAAGGCTCCGACTACCGCCCGGTTTGCTGGCAATCCGTCCGGCGGAATTACCGTTCCCTCACAAAAGAGGACCTTGCCATCCTCGAACAAGTGGGAGATCGCAAAGCGCGCGGCTGGGAGTCGATTGACGCCTACGGCGGACCCAGCCTCACCGACATTTGGCACTTGAACCGGGATCGACAGCTGGCCATGGACTTCCCGCGTGAACTCCGCAGCGGGGACATTCTCCTGGTTCCGGATATGCTCTGGGACAGCCGCGGGACTTTTTTCAGCGGGTTGGAGGCTTGTCCGGCCCAAATGGTTGGTGTTTTCCATGATGCCATTCCTCTCAAGCGAAGCACCAAATCGGCGATCGACAGTTTTTTGTGCAGACGCGGCATCCGTTTCCTCTCCCATTTCGACCTTGTCGTCTGTGTTTCGCGGGAAGCGGAGGAAGACCTGCACTTTTACTGGAAACAAATGGGCATCAAGCCAACACGCACCCATGCCGCGCTTTGGCCTGTGCCATTTGGCGGCAGGCAGCCGGAACACCGGCCCGCGTTTCCGGCCAAAAGTCTCCTTACGGTGGCCCGCCTGCAAGCCTACAAGAACCAGCTCGCGCTGCTCGATGCCTGTGAACGACTCTGGAACCAAGGTTTGGATTTCCGGCTCCGGCTCATCGGCTGCAACAGTTATCCGGGTTATGTTTGGAAGGTACGCCGCAAGATTGCTTCCCTGCGGGCTGCGGGGAGGGATGTGCAACTGCGTTCGCAGGTGACCGAGAGGGAATTGCACGAGGCGTATGCCTCGTGCTCGTTTACGGTTTTTCCCTCGCTGCATGAGGGGTTCGGGTTGCCGGTCGTTGAGAGCCTATGGCATGGACGTCCGGTGGTGTGTTCCGATCAGGGAGCCATCGGGGAGGCGGCCCGGGGTGGGGGATGCCAGCCGATGAATCCGGGTGACACGGGTTCGATGGTGGAGGCGATCGGCCGATTGCTCACCGATGAGGGGCACTACCTCAAGCTTTATCGGGAAATTCAAGCCCGGACATTCCGCCATTGGCCGGATTATTGGCAGGATGTTTCCTCAGCCATCCGTGAGCTTCCTTCCAAGGGCAGGGGAATGTGATATGAAGCGGGAGGGCATCAAGACGAACGTTTTCCTGACTGGGGCGTCCTCCGGCATCGGACGGGCGATTGCCTCCGCACTGCTGGATGAGGGATATGAGGTCTGGGGTACGGCCCGGGACTTGCGCCACTTGTCCGAACTCCGGGGCCTCCATCCGCTGGAAATGGATTTCTTGGTGCCGGGTTCGGTGGAAAAGGCCTGGGCACGGGCCCTGGAGGAGGCGGGTTCGATAGATGTCGTGATCCAAAATGCCGGCTGGGGCCATTTTGGTTCGATCGAAGAAACGGATTCCGCGGCAGCACAACGCCAGTGGGTCGTATTGGTCGACGGCCCGTTGACTCTTCTCCGGCTCGCAGCCGCCCACTTGCGTCAGAGGAAGCGTGGGTGGATCATCGGGATCAGCTCGCTGGCCGGGGAAATGCCGATGCCGTTTTTCGCCCACTACAGTGCGGGCAAGGCGGCCCTGAGCGCGTTGCTGGCGGGCTTGTGGATGGAACTCCACCCTTTCGGGGTGCGGGTGGTTGATTTGCGTCCGGGGGACATCCGGACGCCTTTCAATGAAGTCGCTGGAAAGACAATACCAGACCAGTCACCCTACCAACCCTGGATTCGCAGGGCGTGGGACGAAAACTGCCGCCTGCTCTCCCTGGCACCGGGGCCCGAATTGGTTGCGAAGCTGATCCTGCGCATGCTGCGCAAGGGAGATGCCCCGGCGATGAAGCGTTGCGGCTCTTTTTTCCAGGCTGTGATCGGTCCACTCGGTTCCGTGTTCCTGTCCAGGACGGGGTTGCTCGACAGCATCCGAAAGTATTACCAACTGGACGCGAAGCCATGAGCGGACAGACGCGACCCAAGCGGCTTCTGATCCTGACATCGGCCACCGGTGCCGGTCACGACACCCATGCCGGCGCCGCGGCCGAATGGTGTGGCCGGATGTATGGCAGTGCGGTGGATGTGCGCATCGAACACATTCTGGAGGACTCGCATGCCCTGTGTCGTCTGGGGGTGGATTTTTACAACCAGATCCAGCGCCGGGCCCCCTGGTTCCACCACCTTTATTACAATCTGCTCGAGCTTCCTGGCTACCTGGACTCCCGGTCGGTTTTTCCAGGCGAAGGCTATTGCGCCCGTTTGTTCCGGGAGGTGGCCCCGGATGCCATCATCAGCATGCACGACTGCCTGAACAGGGGCTACTTCGAGCTCGCCCGCAGCATCTTGGGGTCCGCAGTGCGATGCGCGACATTTTGCGCGGAGTTTGAAGGAGGCTATGGATTCAGCCGGAATTGGGTCAATCCGCGGGCGGATTACTTTTTCGCCCGCACGGACGAGGCCGGGGAGGCGGCTCGCCGGCTCCATCTGCCTGCTGATCGGGCGGTGGTTTCGGGACACTGGGCCCCCGCCGCCTTCTATGCGCCGCCCATGGAAGAAGCGGCACGAACCGCCTACTTGACCGAAAGGCTGGGGTTGGAGAAAGATCGGTTCACCTTGCTGCTTTCGACGGGTGGGGCAGGGGCACAAAACCATGCCGATCTGCTGGGCGCGCTCAAGCCGCTCGGCCGGTTCGTGCAAGTGGTGGCCTTGGCCGGACGCCAGGAAGCTGCCCGGGTGTGGCTGGAGGACTGGGCGAGACGGCAGGTGCAATTCCCTGTGCGGGTGCTGTCGTTCACCGATCAAATGCCCCGGTTGTTGCAGGCATGTTCCGCAGTGGTGGCGCGCGCCGGTGCGACCACCGCAGGGGAAGCGCTCTTGAGCGGCTGCCCGGTCATTTTCAACACCATGGGTGGCATCATGCCGCAGGAAATGCCGACATGGCGTTATTTCCAAAAAAGGGAGATCGGCTTCCGGTTGTCTTCACCGGATGGATTGGCATTGACCGTCAAGGGATGGATGGATGATCCCGCGTCTTTTACAAGACTCAAAACGCGGATGGCGGCTTGTCGCGATGCCACCACCCCGGAAAAGGCCCTGCGTCTCGTCTTGGATTGATAACCCTGTATAGGGGTAGCGCATCAGGCCGTGGCCTGCCACTTGCGGAGAATAACCGAAACATTACTGCCGCCAAATCCGCTGGAATTGGTCATCGCCGTGTGCGGCGCCGCGTCAACCGGCTTGGTCAGGATGGGTACTCCCTCGAACTCGGGATCGAGCCGCGAAATTTTGGCTGAAACCGGCATGAAGCCTTCTTTCAGGGATAAAACACAAAAGGCCGCTTCCATTGCGCCCGCGAGGCAGAGCCCGTGTCCGGTCAGGGCTTTGGTGCTGCTGATCCAGGGAAGCCTGCCGGTGGTGAAAACCCGTTGGATGGCGCGGATTTCCGCCGTGTCGCCCACGGTGGTGCCGGTGGCGTGGGCGTTGAGGTAGTCGATCCCGTTTGTGTCCAGTCCGGCGGATTGCAATGCGTTGTTCATCGCGCGGCCCAATCCCTCACCATGGGGTTCCGGGGCCATGACGTTGAAACCGTCGGCAGCCTCGCCCCATCCCAAAACTTCCGCCAGCGGCTTGGCCCCACGTTTCTGGGCGGAGGTCTCAGATTCAAGAACCAACACCGTCGCCCCGCCGGTGGCGACAAATCCATCGCGCTGGGCATCAAAGGGACATGGGACTGTCTGGGGATCGTTCCTGGTGCTGAGGGCCCGCACTGCGGCAAAGGGTAGGATGCTGGTCCGGTTGCAGTCCTCGGCCCCGACGACAAACACGATATCCTGCCTGCCCAGCATGATCTGGTCGTAGGCATAACCGAGGGCATGGGCGGACGAGGCACAGGCACTGGCGAAGCCCAGCACGGCGCCCTTGAGCTTGTATTTGGCGGCCAGATTGGAATTCAGTGTCCCGGGAATCCCGGCCGGCAGTGCCAACGGGTAGCAGCGGTGCACGCCCCTGGTCTCCATGACCTGCAGGTTTTCGTAGACCGTCGACATGGATCCGCCGGAGGCACACATGGCCCCGGTGCGTGGATGGCTGACCTGATCCGCGGTCAATCCCGATTCGGCGATGGCCTGGTCCATGGCGTGGCACGCGCACACGACATGGGGGCTCATGGAGCGCAGATGATTGCGGTCGATCACCAGGCCGGGTGGCAATGTCCAATCCTCACATCGTGCTCCCGAAAATGAGAAACCCTTGAGGGTGCCGGCCAGTCCGCAGATTCCGACATCCTGGGGCAGTTCGGGAAAGACCTCGATCCCGTGGCGGGCATGGCGCAGGCTGTCGGTGACCGAGGCGCGGTCGTTCCCGATGCTGGTGACAAAGCCGGTACCGGTGATCAGGACGCGTGGGTGGGGCATGCCGGGTACCGCGGTCAGGTGGCTTGGGGGACGACGGAAGCGGCGGGTTCCGGAAACTCGGCAAAGGCGAGGGTGAGGGCATCGTAGCGAGCCACCACCTCCGACTTGAGATGGACCGTGCCTTGGAAAACGGCCAGAGGGGCCCGGAACCGGGTCAAACGGAAATCGATCAGGATTTCATCGCCGGGAACGCAAAGGTGGCTGAAACGCGTGCCTTCCATGGAGACAAAGAGGAATTCACTCAGGAGTTTTTCCCCGGGGTTGAGGCGGGCTTGGGCGTTCTGGTGCAGCCAGAGCGAGGCCGCCTGCCCCACCGCCTCACTGACAATCGAGGCGGGCACCACGGGACGGGTTTTGAAATGGCCTTTGAAGAAAAACTCGTCGCCACGGAAGAGGTACTTCGCCCGCACGGTTTCTCCGCGTGTCTCGGCGCTGTCCAGGAAAAAGAAAGGATCCTGCTGGGGCAGATGACCGAGGATATCCTCCCGGGTGAAGATGCGGGTTTCGGCCAGTTGGGTCGGACGGTTGTGCACGCGGTCATCGACGTAGCGGCGCACATCACCGATGGTGCGGATGTTGCGCGCATCATTGTCGTCGATGCGGAAATTGAAGGCTTCTTCGACCGACATGACGATTTCCAACATGGTGAGCGAGTCGATCCCGAGATCCTCAATCAGGCGGGCGGAATCCGGGCATTCGGACAGATTCTTGCGTTCCTCGACCGTGATGTACTTTTCAATGATCCCGTGGATGGCGGTCACCACCCCGGAGGCATCACCTTCTTTGCGGAAGCGGATGATGGATTCGACTGTTTCGGGTGAGTGGCGCTTGAAGGATTCCCGGAGAACCTGTTCTTGTTCGGCGGTCAGGGACATGATGGCGGAGGATGACATAAAGAAGTGGTTCGACGGTTAACCTGGAATCTGGGCTGGCTCTGCCGTGGCGGCGGGTTCGGCATCGCGGACCGTCTCGAGGGCCCGGGCGAGGGCGGCGAGGAATCGGTCGATCTGGTCGCGGCTGTGCTGGGCGGTCATGGCGGTGCGGATCAGGTCCCGGCCGGCGGCCACCCCCGGACTGGTGACCATCACGGTGAAGAACCCCTGTTCCCAAAGGCTGTGCCAGACACGGTAGCAGCGTTCGCGCGAACCGATGACGATCGGGAAGCCGGCCGTGGCGCTCTGCCAAAAATCGATGCCGAGGGACTCGAGCCCCTGGCGGTAATAGTGGCAGTTGTCCTTCATTTTTGCGAGGTGGCCGGGCTCGCTGCGGAGGATGCGGAGGGATGTCAAGGCGGCGGCGGACTGGGCCGGGGGCAGGGCGGCACTGAAAATGATTTGGCGGCAGTGGGTGCGTAGGTAACTGATGGTGTCGCGGCTGGCCGCGATGAACCCCCCGGTGCTGGCGAGGGATTTGGAGAAGCTCCCCACCTGGACATCGACCTCGGCCCCCAGCCCGTAATGATTGACCGTTCCCCGGCCTTCGTGCCCGAGCACGCCGAGTCCGTGTGCGTCGTCGACGATGACCAGGGCCTGGAACAGGTTGCCCAGGCGTGTGATGTGGGGGAGGGAAGCGATGTGTCCCTCGATGGAATAGACGCCATCGACGACAATGGCCTTGGCGCGCGAGGGGGGGGCGGCGGCCAACATCTGTTCCAATTCGGGCAAATTTTCGTGGCGGAACCGCCGCAGATGGGCCCGGCTCAGCAGGCTGCCGTCCACGAGCGAGGAATGGATGCTCTTGTCCACAAAAAGGGAATCGCCGTGATGAACCAGGGTGCTGATCGAGGCCATGCAGGCCAGATAGCCGGCGGAAGTCACATGGCAGGCTTCGGTGCCGAGGAAGTCGGCCAGTTCTTCCTCCAACTCGATGTGGTAGCTGCGCGTGCCGTTGGCCAGTCGGGAGCCGCAGGGACTGGTGCCCCAGGTTTTCAGCGCCTGGGTGGCGGACTCGACCACAAGCGGGTGCTGGCTCAGGCCGAGGTATTCATTGCTGCACATCATCACCATTTTGCGGCCGTTCGACACGACTTCGGAACCGGAAGTCTGTTCGACCACATGGTAGTAGGGCTGGTAATGCCTCAGGTATAGGCTGTCAGGATCATCCCGGAACCGATTCAAGAGGGGTTTTCCCTCAACGGATTGGGATTGGGGTGCGTGCATAGGGCCGTTCGGTAGGGAGGCGAAGAAGTCGGGTAGTGATTAAATCCTTGGCTGGCACACTACTGATGGGCCATATTCGCAACAATATCGCCATGTCTTTATCCCTTCGACCAGCATTTTTTTGGGCAAAGCGCTTCAACTGGGTTGTTTTTGCCCTGTTCTTCCCTTTGGCGGCCCAACTTCAGGCTATCCCGCAACTTCCCACCAAAAATGGCGCCACGGTGGTCTATACCCTGAAGGATTGCCTCGAACTCGGGCTGTCCCGGAATACCGATATTCTCCGGGCGGAACAGGACATCGAACGCAGCCAGGGGTTGGTCATCACCGCCAAATCGCTCGTTTATCCCAAATTGACCCTCAACGGCAGGGCTGAAGAACGCAACGATGACCTCTTTGCCAACGGGGACTCCGCCGAGCGCCAGAAGTTCCGGGAGTATTGGACGGTTTCCGTGATGGCCACCCAGAGCCTGTATTCGGGGGGGGCCAACCGTCAGAAAATCGCCATTTCCAAGTTGGAGAACGCCGCCGCCCTGGCCCAGATGCGCTCAGTGACCAACCGGGTGTTGCGCGACATCCAACACGCGGTCTACGAAGCCGTGGTGCAGGAAGCGCTCATTGAAGCACGCAAGAAGACGGTGGCCCTGCTGGCCGATGAATTGCAGCGTCAAAAACAATACTTCGATGCCGGCAAAACCACGCGCTTCAACGTCCTGCGCACCCAGGTCAGCCTTTCCAACCAGCAGGTCTTGCTGCTGGAGGCCCAGTCCGAACTCTTGTCCTCGCGCGTCCGATTGTCCCAATTGTTGCAAATCGAATGGCCCGGGGACGGTGCCAGCCGTCCGCCTTTCCTTCTTAAGGAAGCCATGGATTGCCCCCAGGTGACGGAGTCCGAGGATCAACTGGTGGCCATGGCGCTTTCCCGGCGTCCGGAACTTGAGGTCCTGCGGCATGAGATCGAAAAATCCCAGCGCCAGGTCAAAGTGGAAAAGGCCGCCAACCTCCCGAACATCGACGCCTTCGCAGGCTACGAACTCCGTCGCGACCAGAATGGCTCGGGATTGGGGGACCATGTCAGTGCGGGCGCGTTCGGACTCCTCGGCACTTGGAATATCTTCGACGGCTTCAGCGGCAAGGGCAAGGCGATCTCGGCCGAAGCCGCCCTCCAGGGACGCAGGGTCTCCTTGGACAAAACCACCCTCCAAGTACAGAGCGAAGTCCGGGACGCCTATGCCCGGTTGCGGACCGCTGGCGAGTCGGTCGTGATCCAAAAGGGCAACATCCTGACCGCCGAGGAATCGGTCAAACTTTCCCGCAATTCACTGGATGCCGGTTATGCCACGTTGCTGGACGTGCTTCAGGCCACCCTCGATTTGTCGACCGCGCGCTTGGAATCGGTCCGGGCCCGTCAGCGCTACATGAACGCGTTGTCCGACCTGCAATACGCCGTTTCCCTTCAGTTCCAGGACGACCCCGCCGCGCGGACCCCGAAAAGCCCCGCGGAAGACACCCCAGTGCCCGCACCGTCGCCATGATCAGGATCCGCAGCTGGCGCAAATGGCTTATCCTGGCCTTTGGTTTGATCTGGGGCGGCAACGCCCTTTGGTCGCAAGAAGTGCGCTTGGATTGGAAGGCCTGCCTGGAGCGGATGCTTCAGAACAATCCCGAGGTCCGCGCGGCATCTACCGGGTATCTGAATGCCGAGGGACGGGCCATCGGCCTGCGCGCCATCCTTTATCCCACCCTCCAGGCGCAGGCACTGACCTTCCCGGCCATCGCCTATTTCAAGATCGAGCAAACCCTTTACGACCGGGCCCAGGCACCACAACTCCAGTTGGCCCGTCTTTCGCAGGGCCAGGCCGAGGCCAATTTCCGCGCAACGTTGGTGGAAGCGGTGTACCAAACCCGCCTGGCTTACATCCAGGTTCTGGCCGCCTCGGAAGTCTCCCGCCTGCGTGCGGCCCAGACCGTCATTTGCGGCAAGGCGATCACGGATGGCAATTCCCTCTTTGAGGCCGGACGTATCCGCAAGTCGGACCTGCAGCGGCTTGAGGTCCGACGCTCACTCGCCCGCGATGCTGAAGTGCAGGCTGGGGCCGACCAGGCGGCCGCCATCAAGCAATTGGAGCGCGTCCTGGGGGCTGCCTTCGAGCCCGGCAGCCTGCTCGAGGGGGGGGTGGGCAATGAGGCCCTGCCCGAACTCGATGTGGCGACATTGGTTCGTGAAGCGATGGAGAACCGGCCGGACTACTTGATGTTGAAAGGCATGAAAAAAGCCGACGAGGCCCGTCTCCAGCTTTCCACCCGGCCTCTCTTCCCGGTGCTGTCTGCGTCCAATGTTTCGGCCTTCCAGGCCTTCTCCTCCGGCTTGGGCAATTTCGATCCGCAGCGCAACGACAATGAGCCCAACATCCAGCGCCGCGATGGCGATTCCCAATCCGCTTTCCAACTGCGCCTGTCCTGGATGTTCTTCGACGGGGGCATTTCCGAGGGACAGAAAAATGTCGCCCGGGCGGACCTTGTCGACCGCGCCACCGCACTGGCGGCCATGGAAAAAGCCATCCCGGCGGAAATCGCCCTCTCGGTCGAGGGCGTCCGGACCGCCCGGGTCACGCTCGAAACCCTGGCCGCCCAGCCCCGTCCCGAGGACATCCGCGCCATGGGCGATCAGGACCTGTCGCAGAAAAAAATCACGTACCTCTCCCGTTGTCTCCTCGAGGATGAATTGCTGGCCACACGACTGCGCGAACTCCAGGCACGCACCAAAATTAGTCTTTATGCGGCCGCGCTCGCCCATAGCTTGGGTCGGGTGGCCGCCTTTGACAGTCCTTGAACCCATGTCTTCTTCCCTCCAATGCCCATGAAAGCATCTCCTATCGCCCTCCTCATGTCCTCCCTCCAGGCCGTCCGTACCTTCGCCCTCCGTTTCTGGAAGGGAGGCAACGCCCGGAGATACCAGGCGGGTGCGGCGGTCATTCTCGCCCTGGCCGGACTCGGCTTTTTTCTCTACAACCGCAACAGCGTCGAATTTGCCGAAATCGCCGTGGTCCGGCGTGGCACCGCGGTGGCCGGGGTTTACGGAACGGTCAATGTCGAGCCCGTCAATCAGTTGATCGTCCGCACCCGCCAATACGGCCAGGTCACCCAGCTCAACATCAAGGAGGGTCGCAAGGTCAAGAACGGCGATGTCCTGGCCCAGATTTCCGACGACAGCTTCCAGCGCCAGTTCGAGGCCAACCAGTCGGCCCTTGATAACGCCAAGGCCCGGCTGAAGATGGGGCCTGCCTCCAACGCGGCACTGCGCAACAAGGAAATCGAGGTGGAGAAGTTGAAAAAACTCCTCGATGCCGGCAACATCGCGCCGATTGAATATGAAAAGGCGGTCAACGAACTGACCAGCCTGCGAGAGATCGTCCAAAAGGAGCAGATGAACCTCGACATGGAGGTGGAGAACCTGACCCGTGCCACCGATCAGACCCGTTCCAAATTGGATCAAATGCAGGTCATTTCTCCGCTCGATGGCGTGGTGCTGAACATTTACTGCCACCTCGGTGAATTCGTCCCCCCACAGGCCGAACTTTGCCGCATCGGCAGTTCCGACAACCAGATCGTCGCCCAGATCAACGAGGAGGACGTCGGTTACCTGCGCCCCGGACTGAAAGCCAAGATCCGCCTCTATTCCCACCGCGACCGCGACCTGACGGGGGTGCTCAAGGAAATCCTTCCCCAGGCGGAAAATCAATCCTACCGCGTGGTCTTCAGCCTGGAAGATCCGCCCGATATCCTCCTTCCGGGCATGACGGGCGAGATGAATATCATCATCAGCGAACACAACAATGTCCTGACCATCCCGACCCGTGCCATCCGCAAGGGCAACATCGTCTACCGGATCAAGAACGGCGTTGTCGGCCAGGTGGTGGTGAAATCCGGTTTCCGCACCATGGAAAAGACCGAGATCCTGCAGGGCTTGGACGAGGGTGACCGCGTCATCCTGTCCAACCATGACCTCTATCCCGAAGGGGTGCGCGTTCGTTCCGTGGTGGTCAAGGACAATTGACCTTCGCCGGACCGTGAACACCTCTTCCTACCACATCGCCGCCGGCTTTCTCTGGGCCCACAAGCGCTCCATGGGCATGACCGTTCTGGGCGTGGCCGTCGGTGTGGGATTGTTCATCGCCGCCCTCGCCCAGGCACAGGGATTCGAGGCTTTTTTCATCAAAACCCTCCTGGGTTGCGAGGGCAGCGTGGTCATCACCGACCGCTTCCAGAGTTACAACAGCCGCATCCTCGCCGGGGATTCGAACAAGCAGGTCATGGTTTCCAGCCAGCAGCAGCGTAAATACTATCCCGGCATTGCCGATGCCTATCACATCATCGACGTGCTCAGCCATATCCCGGATGTCGTCGGCTGTTCGCCCGTTGTCGAGGGCAATGCCATCCTCCGTTCGGGATTTGCCTCGGACGTGGTCCTCCTCCGCGGGGTGGATCTCGAACTCCACCTCCGCACCACGGAATTCCGCAACCAGATCATCAAGGGTTCACTGGATGACTTCCGCGCCAACCCCTCCGGAATCTGCGTCGGATCGGTTTTGGCCGAGCGCCTCCGCCTCTCGGTCGGCCAGAACGTTTACTTGTCCGGTTCGGACCACTCCAGCCGCCGCTACCGCATTGATGCCATTTATGAGACCGGCGTTTGGATGATGGACACGCGCAATGTCTTCGTACACATGCGCTCGGCCCAGACGCTTCTCCGCAAGCCGTACTACACTTCGTTGATGTATGTGAAACTTCGCGACCCCATGCGGGCCGGGGCTCTGGCCGAGGCATTCGAGGATTTGTTGTCCCACAGCGCCGCCTCCTGGCAGGAAAGGCAGAGGGGCAATCTGCAGATCTTCAAGCTCCTCCGCATATCCGCCGGTTTGGTGGTTTCGATGGTCATCCTTCTTTCCGGCTTCGGCATCTACAACGTCCTCTCCATTTCCGTCATGCAGAGGTCCAAGGAAATCGCCATCCTTCGTTCGATGGGTTTTCGTAAAAATGACATCACCATGATCTTCCTTTGGCAGGGGGTCTGGGTCGCGGTGGTGGGGATCGTCGGTGGATGGATTTTCGGCGCCTGCATGACCTACGGCATATCCAAGATTCCCGTGAACATCACCGGCATCATGCGCACCCGCTACTTCCTGGTCGAATGGTCCATGGACCATTATCTCATGGCTGCCGTGCTCGCGTTGGTCTCGGTCACCCTCGCTGCTTACATCCCGGCCCGCCGGGCCTCGCGCATCGAGCCCGCCGGCATCCTCCGCGGCACCGGCCAATAGGAGCTCCGGCCCCTTTTTTCACAAAATCCTCTGGGCAGCCCGCACCCGCCGGTTATCGTCTTCCGATGCGCGTCGTTTTTCTGGGGGATGTCGTCGGCGAGCCCGGTCGTGAGGCCGTGCGCCAGGCCGTCCCCATTCTCAAGGAACGGTTCCAGCCGGATTTTGTCATCGTGAACGGGGAGAACTCCGCCGGTGGCCACGGCATCACCCCGCGCCTGGCCTACGAAATCATGCGGGCCAAGGTCGATGTCATCACCCTCGGCGACCACTGCTGGGACCAGCGGGAGATCTACCCCTTCTTCGAGGAAGAACCCCGCCTCATCCGCCCGTTCAACCTCCCGGACGGCGTCCCCGGTCGGGGCTTCGTCGTCGTCTCGGGCAACGGAAAAAAACTGGCCGTCGTCAACGCCCTCGGCCGCACCTTCATGCCCGTCCACGCGGACAACCCATTCCTAGGCATCGATGACCTCCTGGCCGACATTTACGGCGAAACCCACTGCATCTTCATCGATTTCCACGCCGAAACCACCTCCGAGAAGATCGCCTTCGGTCATGCCGTCGATGGGAAAGTCTCGGCCGTCGTCGGTACCCACACCCATGTCCAGACGGCCGACGAGAAGATCCTTCCCGGAGGGACCGCCTACCTGACCGACGCCGGATTCTGCGGCGGCCATGACGGGGTCATCGGCCGCGACAAGGGACCGATCCTGGAACGCTCGCGCACACTCATGCCCGTGCGCATGACCGTCACCTCCGGCCAGTGCCAGGCCGACGGGGTCTTCATCGAGATTGACGACGCCAGCGGCCAGGCCCGGCGGATCGAGCGTTTCCAGATCCCCACCCCGGTGCCCGGCCCTTCCGGCATGGCCTGCTGAAACCGTCCTTTTTATTGTAGAGCGGCAGTCCCTTCCCACCGATCAGATCGAACCCTGGCGAGACCCGCCCCCGCACAGAAACGTGATGCCTGACGAACTCTTTGAGACAAAGCCCGGGCCGGTCAGCGTCAGTGAGCTGACCGAATCCGTCCGCGCCCTGCTCGAATCCGGCATCGGGACCGTCCGCGTCCAGGGGGAGATATCCAACCTCCGTCGCCAGCCCTCCGGGCACATGTATTTCACCCTCAAAGACGCCCAATCCCAGATCCGGGCCGTGTTCTTCCGTGGGGATGCCCGCAGCCTGCGATTCCAACCCAAGGACGGCGACCAAGTGGTGGCCGGTGGCGAGATCACCGTCTATGTGCCCCGGGGGGAGTACCAAATCCGGGTCACCAGCCTGCAACCCGTGGGACGCGGCAGCCTTCAGGAACGCTTCGAGGCTCTGAAACTCAAGCTTCGGGAGGAGGGACTCTTCGAGGAAGCACGCAAGCGCCCCCTGCCGGAGTTCCCCCGCACCGTGGCCATCGTCACCTCCGCGTCCGGCGCGGCGGTGCGGGATTTCATCAACGTCCTCCAACGACGCTGCCCACGCATCCGCATCCAGGTTTACGGTGTGCGGGTGCAGGGGGAGGGGGCCCACCGGGAAATCATCGATGCCCTCGAAGCCATCGGGCGTGCGGCACGGGCCGACATTGCGGTGGTGGCCCGCGGAGGAGGCAGCCTGGAGGACCTCTGGGAATTCAACGAGGAAGCACTGGCACGGGCCGTGGCCGCCTGCCCGGTGCCGGTCATTTCCGGGGTCGGACACGAAACCGACTTCACCATCTGCGACTTCGTCGCCGATCTACGGGCCCCCACACCCTCGGCCGCCGCGGAATTGCTGTCCCGAGCCGATGCCGACTGGTTCGACGACCTGGCCGACCTGCGGGAAGGGATGGACCGCGCCCTGCAGCAACGCCTGGACGATGAACACACACGCTTGGACGCCTTCCGCAACCATTACGTCTTCCGCGAACCCGTCCGCCTGGTCCACCAGTGGTCGCAGCGGATGGACGAACACCGCGACCGGCTGCGCACGGCGCTCCTGACCCAGCACCGGCAGCGGAGCGGCCGGCTGGCCGGCTTGCGGCAAACCTGGCAGGTCCTCGATCCGCTGCAGAAAATTGCGCGCTGGCGGGAGGTTCTTGCCTCACGTGAGCACCAATTGCGCCTGCTTTCACCGGAGGCCACCCTGCGGCGAGGTTATACCATGGTCCTGGATGAAAAAGGGGCGATCGTGCGTGAGGCCAAGCGGGCCCGAGCCCTGGAGACACTCCGGGTGCGCTTCGCCGATGGTGAGGTGGGTGCCCGTCCCTTCAAAGGACCTTCACTGGACACTTGAAAAAGACAACTGAAATAGCCGGAGCATTTTGGGTTCAGCTGCGTGTTTCCACACGCCAGCGACAAAGATTTCGATTTTTATCGTGTGTTTGGAATGGCCACGATGACATCATAACGGCGGCACCAACCCGCGAATATCAGCAGCATCCACCATCGTAAACCACGCGGTCTGCTCGCTTCTGTTCTCCCTCGTAAACCAACATGAAACCGAAAAAAAAACGGAAAGCTGGAAGTGTGTTGACCCTTGACAAATGCAGCCATATCAACGTCACGCATCAGCCGCGCGCGTCAGCGCGTTGGCTGGATGCGATTGTTCGATTCTTTTATGTGATATCAAACACCCGATGTTTTCCATTTCGCTCCCCGCAGTAAATACAGACAGGGCGTTTAGAGCTAATAGGTTTGCCACATGTTGGACAAGTGAGGACCACGGCCGATATTTTCCCATCTTTTATGCCATCTCTCATGTCGATCTGTTCCACTCTTTTCCTGATATCTGCGTCGGTTAATTGTGTCTGCTCCCGAATAAGCTCCCACATGGCTTGGCTGGCCAATGTCAATCGGTCTAGACGAAAGGTAATCTGCTGCAATTCGCTCCGGAAATCGGAAATTTTTCCGATGCTTTTCTAGCTTGGGAGTCTGCCGCATTTATTCGGCCTTGCTGGTAGACATCAAAGATTAGGTCAATCATAACTTTATCGAACGTCCCCGCATCAGCCGCCCGCGTTGCGCGGGTTGGCTGCATGCGATTGTTGGATTTTTGCTTCGTTTTTTTCCGAAGATCAGTTCAGCCGGGTCGTTAGCTGTCTAGAATCTGTTCAATTGGTTGGACGCGAGCTTTCCAAAGTTGTGAATGTGCCTTTCGTTCTTCAGAAATCTTTTTGTATTCCCTCTGAACATTTGGGGGCAACTGGGGAAGAGTTGAAATGAACTCATATAGACAGGCTGTATCCCACATCAATGAGCCAGCCACTTCAAATAGATCGCGATTATTTCTAAGAAGAAATTTTTCTAAGTCTGTAAGCATAGGAAACCTTGGTAACACATTGTGAACGAATCTAAAGAAAATCTTTTATCCAACGTCCGTCATGACCAACGCGCGAAGCGCGTTGGGTCAATGACATGGTTCGGCCTCTTCATTTTTTGACCACTCAAATGGACTTTCTGGAGCCAATAATTCTGTGACCTGAGAGTAGGACGCAATCCTTGGGCCATATCTATCTAGAAGTGCAGTCAGCTCGGCTTCTAAACGGAGTCTGAACGCGCCACAAACCTCAAATAACCAATCTGCTAAATCAGGACGAGGAAAATAGCGTCGCATAACGGCATAGTCAAAATTGGATGACGTTGACTGTTTCACAGGGTGTAATACTCCAGGGGGAACGATAAATACTCGGGTTCCTTCGATACTGCTGTGAGCCACAAATTTGTTGCGGAGATCCTGCATACGTAGGTGTCTCGCATTCATTTCAGGATCTGAATAGTCCGGGTAGTTGGGAAAGTTAGCCAAGATACAGCCAACCCCGTGGTTCTGCGTAAAAGGTCTATAATACGCAATCACCATGGATTCAAAGAAATAGTGTTGCAAAAGAGAAGGGGACTGCTTGAAACTTTGATATGCCTGTCGACTTTCCTCCATGTCAGCGATCGCGCTCATGAGGCGAAGCATGCATTTCAGAATTTTTTGAGGAACGGGCCGAGGCATATTTTTTCACCGAACGTCAACCGTGTGCCACGCGCGTCTCGCGCGTTGGCTCAACGGTCTGGTTCGGTTTTTTTCATTCTTCGGTTTCTAGCCGGATGTTGAATTTTCCATCCGCATTATCAACAGTAACAAAACTTCCCTCAATAATGCTCAGTTTCTGGGCTAGCCAATCCTTGATCTCGATACAAAGAAAGCCATCCTGAATCTCGCTGATTCCTTTGGAGCAATCTGCAAGCTTGTCTCCGCCCGCATCAAGTGGAATACGCAGCATCAAAACTTCTCCGAATTTCTCTACTGGCCCGCATAATGAGGTGACATCAGACATATTTGTATTCCGAACGTCCCCGCGTCAGCCACCCCCGGAGCCGGGCACCCGAGGCTGCTCCGCAGCCGAAGTGCCGGGCGGAGTGGGGTTGGCTGGACGCGATTGTTCGGATTTTTTATTCGACATATGGACTAAAGTGTAAGTCACAAGAAATTCCGATGGTTAGTAGTAAAATTACTGCCAGTAATGTAATCAGACCAACTCTGACTAATTTTGGTTCTGTC